>JAOUFU010000004.1 GCA_029858035.1 Phycisphaerae bacterium | reverse complement strand
GCCGGCCGGGGCGCCAGAGGCGATGAAGTCCAGTACATCCCGAAGGACCGCACTCTGCTCGTAAAAATTCCCCGGCCGATATCCGCCCGCCTTGAGGTTCCGTGCCTGTTCTGCGGTCAGTCCGAACAGGAAGAAGTTATCGGGGCCGACCTCCTCACGGATTTCGACGTTTGCGCCGTCCAGTGTACCGATGGTCAGAGCGCCATTCAGAGAGAACTTCATATTGCCGGTGCCGGAGGCCTCCTTGCCTGCCATTGAAATCTGCTCGGAGAGGTCGGCGGCGGGATAGACGGGCTGGGCGTTCTTGACGTTGTGGTCCGGGAAGAACACGACCTTCAGGCGGTCAGATACGGCGGGGTCATTGTTGACGATGCCGGCGACGGAATTTATCAGCTTTATGATGAGCTTTGCCATGAAATAACCCGGCGCAGCCTTTCCGCCGAAGATGAATGTTCTGGCCGGTATGTCGGCCTGCGGATTACGCTTCAAATCCAGGTAGAGCGTGATTATATGGAGCACATTGAGATGCTGGCGTTTGTATTCGTGGATGCGTTTAGCCTGGATATCAAAGAGCGACGCCGGGTCCACGGTTATGCCGCACCGCTGCTCGATGAGCTCTGCAAGCCTGCATTTGGCGGTCTGTTTTACGCGGCGCCATTGCTGCCGGAATTCGTCGTCATCGGCGAACTTCTCGAGCTTGCGGAGCATGTCCAGGTCGTGGAGCCAGCCATCACCGACACGGTCGGTGAGCAGTTGGGCAAGCGGCGGGTTGCTGAGCGCAACGAATCGCCGCGGGGTGACACCATTGGTGACGTTGCAGAATTTCCGGGGCCACATCTCGGCGAAGTCGCGCATGACGTATTTTTTGAGGAGACTGGAGTGCAGCTCAGCGACGCCGTTGATACAGTGACTGCCGACGGCGGCCAGGTTGGCCATGCGCACGGAGCGCGTGCCGGATTCGTCTATGAGCGACATTCGGCTAACGCGCGGCTCGTCATTTGGGAAGCGTGCGCGTACCTCCTGAAGGAACCTATGGTTAATGGCATAGATGATCTGCAGATGGCGCGGCAGGAGCTGGCCGAAGAGCGATGCGGGCCAGGTCTCCAGTGCCTCAGGCAGGAGTGTATGGTTGGTGTAGGCGAACGTATTTCGCGTGACCTCCCATGCAGTGTCCCAGTCCATGAGGTGCTCGTCAACGAGCAGACGCATCAGCTCGGCGACCGCAATGGCCGGGTGCGTGTCGTTGAGCTGTACGGCCCAGCATGTGTGGAAGTTCTCAAGGGGCCGAGATAACCTCAGGTGCAGGCGAATCATGTCCTGCAACGAACACGTGACAAAAAAGAACTGCTGCTGAAGCCGTAAGACTTTGCCCTCACCATGCTCGTCATTGGGGTAGAGGACCTTGGTAATGTTTTCGGAGACCATCTTGTCTTCGACCGCGCGATAGTAGTCGCCGTGGTCGAACGCGGCGAAGTCGAAGGACTCCACGGCCTCTGCCTTCCAGAGACGCAGGCGGTTGCAGGTACCCACACGATAACCCAGGATGGGGGTATCATAGGCCACGCCCTTGACGACGGTATCCGGCACCCAACGCACGCGGTAACGGCCCTGGGCGTCCGTCCAGCTCTCGGTGCGTCCTCCAAACGGCACATCGAAGGCCAGCTCCGGGCGTATGATCTCCCAGGGATTGCCGTAGCGAAGCCATTTATCGGTGATCTCCACCTGCCAGCCGTCGCGGATAATCTGATCGAAGATACCGAACTCGTATCGGATGCCGTATCCGATGGCGGGTATCTCGACCGAGGCGAGCGAATCCAGGTAGCACGATGCCAGGCGGCCGAGGCCTCCGTTGCCGAGTCCCGGCTCTTCCTCCTGCTCAAAGAGCTCGTCCAGATTCACGCCGAGTCTGGCCATCGCCTCACGCGTCTGGTCCATGATGCCGAGGTTGAGCAGGTTGTTGGCAAGATGGGGTCCGGGCAGGAACTCGGCTGAGAGGTAGGCCACGACGCGTGCATCCTGCTCGGTATAGGTTTCCAGTGTTCGCACACCCTGTTTTAGGACACGGTCCCGGATGGTCAAGGCCAAAGCGGTGTAGAGGTCGTTGGGCGTGGCGGCCCTGGAAACCCGGCCCATACCGCAAAAGAGGTTGTCGAGAAATGACTGCTGAATGTCCTCGGTTCGTGAGCCGGTACGCACGCCAGTGGCCGGGGCGCGCTTACGCAAATCTCGTCGGCACTTCTTCCTGCCTGAAGACATAAGTGATTCCTTTCTACATATCGCCGATTCTGCGTACTACTTTAACGCCCGCCCCACGTGCTGTCAATTAATATTTATGCCGATGCAGTTCCGCAAATAAATATCAATTCGAATAATCAGTGAAATCCGTGGTTAAAATTCGGCCACGCTGCTTATCGAATTTGCACAACAGATGGCCGCTGCGATAGCATCTGCCACATCGCTGGGCTCAGGCAGTTTGGGCAAAGACAGAATAGTCTGGATGGTCCTCTGGATTTGTTCTTTCGACGCCCTTCCGTTTCCGGTAATTGACTTTTTGATTCGCGTAGCGCTAAAGCTCCTTACTTCAATTTCCGCCTCCGCGCACTTTTGCAGAATGACCCCCCTGGCGTGGCCCATCAAAATTGCAGTCCTTGGGTGTGCATAATGAGCATATAATTGTTCAACAGCGACAATGGCCGGGCGAAAACTCTTCAGAAGTGATTCAATATCTTCCGCTATCCTGTTGAGCTTTTCCTCTATGGCCGCGCCACTGTCTGTGCGAATAACCCCCGCTTCAATCAATTTTTCCCTCTCTGCGCCCGTCTCCAAACAGGCATATCCACAGACCTGCAAACCCGGATCGATGCCGAGTATCCTCATTTGTTCCTCCATGTGGTTACATCCTGCTTATCTTCCAGCACAATACCGATTTCATCGAGCCTGGCACGGAACTCATCGGCCTTTGCAAAATCCTTATTTGCGCGGGCCTGGTTTCGCTGCTGAATCACAATATCAACGAGCTTGTCCACTACCTTGTCATCAGCCGCCCCGGCTTGAGGATATTCATCCTTTACGATACCCAGAACATCACCGCCCAGCCGGTCAAAAAGAACATCGACCAGATTAAGAGTTCCCACGTTTGTATTACCGTCCTGGAGCAGCACCTGCGTCAGTCGAACAAGTTCAAACAAAACCGACAATGCAACGGAGGTATTTAAATCATCATTCATTGCCGCTTCAAATTTCTCCCTCATTTTCTTCAGCTGGTTCGCCTTCTTTTTATCAGCCTGCCCCTGGCCCGCTGTACTCATTCTTTTTCGCACTGCCTTAACCGTCTCGGTTATTTTTTGGTAACCACTTTGCGCCGCAAACAGGGCGGCATCCGAGAAATCCAGCGGACTTCTGTAATGGCTGTTCAAAATCAATTGCCTAACCGCCAACGGGTCGTAGCTTCTGGTCAATCTTTCGTGTGCACCTGCAAAAGCCTGTTTAAGAGTAATAAAATTATTCAAACTCTTGCCCATCTTTTGATTGTCAACGGTAATCATATTATTGTGCATCCAGAATCGCACGAACTGCACGCCGTTGGCCGCCTCCGACTGGGCAATTTCGCAGTCGTGATGGGGGAACTGGTTTTCCAGTCCTCCGCCGTGGATGTCGATTGTTTTGCCGAGATATTTCATGCTCATTACAGAACATTCGAGATGCCAGCCCGGGAATCCGGGACCCCATGGGCTGGGCCATTGCATGATGTGGTTGGGCTCGGCCTTCTTCCATAATGCGAAATCTGCGGGGGCCTTTTTGTCGGGAGAGACCTCAACTCGGACGCCCTCCAACATTTCATCGAGATTTCGCCTCGAAAGCTTTCCATAATCGGGGAATTTTGCGACCTCGAAATAGACCGAGCCGTTGACCTCGTACGCATAGCCCTTTTCCAGGAGTATCTTTACGAGCTCGATCTGCTCGATGATGTGCCCGGTGGCCCGCGGAGAAATGTCGGGGCGATGGCAATTTAACCGGTCCATGTCCTCAAAGTAACTTCGCGTATAGTACTCGGCCAGGGCCATGGGGTGCTTCTTTTCCTTTTTGGCCGCGACGACGAGCTTGTCCTCACCCTCATCTGCATCGTCGGTCAAGTGGCCGACGTCGGTTATGTTCTGGACGTAAGTAACGCTGTATCCAAGGTAGCGAAGGTATCGAACCAGGATGTCAAAGCTGACGTAACTTTTTGCATGGCCCAAATGCGGGTGGCCGTAGACGGTGGGGCCGCAGACGTAGATTCCAACACGGCCTTCCTCCAACGGCTTGAATTCCTCTTTCATTCTCGTAAGACTGTTATAAAGTTTTAATCCCATTTTTCAAATTGCCCTTCGAGGCCAACCGGAAGAAACATTACCGGTTAAAAAAAGGGCCCGTTTACGGCCTAATCATATCATTGGTCGTCATAAAACGCCAGAATAACCTGTAAAACAGGCTTTTTCAAAAAGAAGAGTATATCTGATTTGATTGCGACTGCAAGGAAGAATTCGTCTCTCGTGAAACCCTTCGACTACTTTGATTTCACTCAGTATAAATCCTTCGATAGTACTCAGGACAGGCTCCGAATCACATCTCGCATCTCGTTATTCGTGGAGAGGGATTTTAGAGTGTCCTTTTGTATTTACGTTTTAAGAGGGCTATTGCAGTTGCGGCTATTGCCTCGCCTTCGCCTATGTCGCCGATGCCCTCGTTGGTCTTTGCCTTGACGTTGACGGCGTTAAAGTCGATTCCGAGGAGGCTTGCAATGCAGCGTTTTATCTGAGGCTTTACGGAACCAAGATAAGGCTCCTCGGCGTGTATTATTAAATCAATATTGACAATTTGCCAACGTTGTTCGGCAAGCATTTCCTTGACGATAAACAAGAACTCCTTGCTGTCGGCATCTTCCCACTTTGGTTCGGTGTCGGGAAAATGCGATCCTATATCGCCCATTCCGGCTGCGCCGAGGAGGGCATCGACGACGGCATGCAGTGCAACGTCGCCGTCGCTGTAGCCTGCGAGGCCGTCGGCATCGGGGACATATACACCGCCGAGCATGAGCCTGCGGGTATCATCCACGCAGTGGATATCGGTTCCGATACCTGTTCGATATTCGTGGTCGTGGTCTTCAATCACAATTGTCCCTTTGTGCTGGGGACATCCGTCCCAACGATTTTTACCGCCGCGGCAAGCGCCTGGCCGAGCCCCTTGAAAATGGCCTCTGCGATGTGGTGGCTGTTGGTGCCGTAGGGTACGTTTATATGCAGGTTGAATTTGCCGTTGTTCGAGAAGCTTCGGAGCATCTCTTCGAGGCACTCGACGTCGAAGTCGCCGATTTTATCCGTTCGGTATTGGACGTTATATATGCAGTTGGGCCTGCCGGACAAATCCACAGAGACGTCGGCGAGGGTCTCTTCCATCGGTACGGAACTATGGCCGTACCTGCTGATGCCTTTTTTATCGCCCAGGGCCTTCAGGAGAGATTCGCCGAGGCATATCGCAACATCCTCAACGGTATGGTGGGCATCGACGTTCAAATCGCCTTTGGCTTTGACGTTGAGATCGATTTTGCCGTGCTTGCTTAGATGTGAGAGCATGTGGTCCAGGAAGCCGATGCCGGTATCAATCTCGTATTTGCCGAGGCCATCCAGGTTGAGGTCAAGTGTGACGTTGGTTTCTTTTGTTTTTCTATGAATTTTGGCTGTTCTATCTGCCATATTAAGCCTCTTTATCTGATAAGATTTCCTTTAAGGCGGAGACGAGTTTTTCGTTTTGTTCGCCCGTACCAACGGTTATCCTTAATTTGTCACTAAGGGCGGGCAAGTCAAAGTACCTTACGTAAATATTTCGCTGCACGAGCTTGTCATAGATTTCACCGGCTTTGCCTTGTTTGCTTTTTGCGAGCAGGAAATTCGTGCAGCTTTCGGGGACTTTGAAGTTCAATGCCCGGAGCTGTTCCGTCAATCTTTTTCGCTGCTTCTTTATTGTTTCGACATTTTTCCGGAAATATCTTTGGTCTTTTATGGCTGCGGTCGCGAGTGCGATAGCAATAGCATTTACATTGTATGAATCCTTGACTTTCATGAGGCCGGCCGCTAAATCCGGGGGTGCGACGGCATATCCGAAGCGGAGTCCCGCCAGGCCATAGCCCTTGCTCATCGAGCGAAGTATAATGACATTGTCAAAATCTGCGACCAGGCTTAGGCAATTGTCCTCGGCGAAATCTATATAGGCCTCATCAATCAATAATACGCCATTTAATTCATCGGCCAGGGACGCGAGCTTGCTGACAGGTATAAAAGTGGCGCTTGGCGCGTTTGGGTTACAAACGATAGTTAAAGCGGCGCCAGCGACGGCTAATTTGGGGGGCAGATTGAACTCGGGGTCGAATGGGACTTCAATTGCTTTGCAGTTTTGGAGGTTGGCCAGGACGGGATAAAGCGAATACGTTGGGACAGGATACGCAACCGGGCGGTCGCGGTCACAAAACGCACGCAACGCAATGGTGAGCAATTCGTCCCCACCATTGCAGCACATGATATTTTCAGGTGAGAGGCCGTGAACCTGTGCAGCGGCCTGCCGGAATCGTTCCCCAACGGGATCGGGATAACGGCGAAGTTTTTCTGCATCAATTTCCGCCAGCACCTTCATCACAGCAGGAGAAGGCGGGTAGGGATTTTCATTGGTGTTTAGCTTTAGTACGTCCGTCTGCTTTGGCTGAAAGCCCGGCTCATAACCTTTTGCTTTTTCAATATTTTCCCTAAAATAACTCATGTCAGCTCCAAACAAATTCCAAACCTGGATTATACGGAAATACGGCCCGAAGGGAAAGATAAGATTTTGTTAGATTTACGGGATGACGACCAATACAGGTCAGGAGATCAATCGTAAAAACCGAATTTGTAGGCGGCGTCAAAGAGGGCGAGGACGTTTTCCGGTGGGACGCCGACCTGGATGTTGTGGACATTATTGAAGACGTAGCCACCGCCGGGCTTGAATATTTCGATGTTTTTTCGCACGTGCTCGGTGATTTCGGCAGGTTTTGCAAAGGGCAGGACATGCTGGGCGTCAATGCCGCCACCCCAGAAAACAAGCCGGCTGCCAAACATTTCTTTTAGTTTTGCCGGCTCCATGTTTACAAGGCCGATTTGAACGGGATTGAGAATGTCAATACCATTGTCAATAAGATCCGGAATGTATTCGAAACATGATCCGCAGGTATGATACCAGATTTTTGCTTTGGTGAGGGACTTGATGTGCTGGATGAGTTTTTTCTGTCGGGGCTTTACTATTTTACGGTAAAAATCCGGAGAAAAGAGGGGTCCGCTTTGGCCTGTAAGGTCGTCACCTATCATGACGATGTCAACGATGTCACCGAGTTCGGCCATGAAGCCGGTATAATAGTCGAGCCAGAATTTGAGGGTTTTATCAAGCAGCGCCTCGCAAAAGGCGGGGTTCTCTATCATATCTATAAACCACTGCTCTAAGCCTCGCATGTACCAGCAATATTCATATACGACACCGCCTATGCCGGTTGATATAGCATAGGGTGTTTCATTACGCAATTTTAAAGCCTGTCCGCGAACCCCTGTAAAACGGGAAGTGTCGCTACCATCAGGGAAGGGATAATTTTCTATGTCGGCGATTGTGGCGGAAGCCAGGGGGTGATGCGAGATGTCCATATAAAGGCCCTGGTCGTCGGGCATTGACCAGACGACGCCGAATTCGTCCTTCAGGTCGTGCCAGAGTCTGCCATCGCGAGTGTTCTGTTCAATGCCGCCTTTGAAATCATCGGGTCCGTGGGCACATATATAGCGAATATCTACGTGGAGACGCTTGAGGATTTCTTCGCTCGGTTTGGCGAGCTGCTGGACAGGATCGAGGATTGTGATTTCTTCGGTGAGTCCCAGGTGAGAGAGCAATTCTGCGTAGGCTTTTTGATGTATGCCGGTCTGAAAACCGCCGAGGTCAATGGGGACCCTGTCGGGGACTTGATGATTTAAGGCTTTTACGACACGCTCTCTTGAAGTCATCGTCTCTTTATTTGCCATTTTCGATTCCTTAGCAAAATATTCAACCGGTACCGGCCTTTAAACTTACTTTCCAATCGATTCAAGGTAGTTTCCTAATCCAACGACCAATGTTGACGCGATGAGGACAAGGATGCCGGCTAAAATAATTCGGTGGGTGCGTCGGCTGGTGCCCTTCCACTCTCGGAAAATCAGGCCCCAGACATTGCTGAAGACAATAATGAGGGCCATTAGGACGGTCCATGCGGCGAAATCAAATTTGCCCATTTTTGGTTTGCCCATTCCATAGAACATAAACTGGAGATACCAGGTGATGCCGGCGAGTGCCGAGAAGATATAATTGTTAATGAGGGGAGTACGGGTGTCGATGTAATTTTTGGCCGAGCGATTTTTGATATTCAGGAAAACGCACCAGATGAAGTTCGTTATAAAGCCCCCTGCAAAGACGACGATGAGAACGGGATTGTTCTGCCATAAAGGCAGGGCCCGGTTCTCTACGGCAAGTTTGGCGATTGGTTCTCCCGATGAGAAACCGAAGGCCATGCAGGCGCTCATTATTCCCGCGAATATCGCGACCAAGAGGCCCTTTATGAAGTTGAATTCTTCGACGGCTTTTTTCTTTTCTTCCGCTGAGAGCTCTTTTTCTTTTGATATTCCCGCCCAGCCGCAGATTGCTATACCGACGAGACAGACAAGTACGCCGGCCAGCGTTGTCAAGCCGGAGATGCTGGTGACAAGATCGCCGAAACTGCCTTTGTATATCGGAGGGACGATCGTTCCGACAGCCGCGCAAAAGCCCAGCGCAATCGCGTAACCGAGTGACATGCCGAGATAGCGCATCGAGAGGCCAAAGGTCAGGCCGCCGATGCCCCACAATAAACCGAAAAGGAAGGTCCAGAAAATGCTGGATGCGGGGGCTTCGCGGAGAACGAGGCACAAGGCCGGCACAGTCAGGAACGCGATGAGCCAGGGCATGATAATCCAGGAAAAGAGGCCATTTACGAGCCAGTAGCTTTCCCACGCCCAGTTGCGTACCTTTTTGAAGGGGATATAAAAACTTCCCGCGGCAAAACCTCCCAGAGCGATTAACAAAAGACCAAGTACGGTCATAATAGAACCTTCTCTAATTATGATAGTTAATTATGGCTGAAATAACACGATTTGAGATTATAAGTGTATTTTTATAGAAACGAAAGGGGGATTTTTGCTCAATTCCGGATACTCAATACGAATCGGACTTACGGAATTTCTTATTTTGGTGGTGTTATTTGCGAAAAATATGCCCAAGAACATTGAACTTCAAAGAAATTGTATATATGATAGATAATGACAAGGCGTGTGAGTATTTTCCGGGATGTTATATGGATAATTTATGCCGGTTTGGGAATTGTCATATCAGGATCGGGAACTTTAATAAGGAGGTCTAAAATGTCTCGCTTCAATTTTACGTTTTCGATGTTTTTTGTGGTTGCGTGTGCCTTTTTTCTGTGTGGATGCCAAGGCAGCGACGCACAACTTGCTGCAAGAGTTGAATTCGAGAGAGGATCTGGCGGCTATGGCGGCGGTGGATACGCTGGTGAGTCTCCTAAGCTATACAGTCAAACGGCTGTATCGGAGAGGGAGGTGGAGCCTGAGAAGCTGCCGGAGGCGGAGTCTCCAGAGGTGAACCCTGCGCGGTCGGAACGGCTGGTAGTATACAACGCCATAGTTAATGTGGTGGTGCAGAACATCTCACAGTCTATCGGTCAGCTCAGATCATCATTGTCGGCGATGGGCGGCTATATGCAGCAGATGACGAGCAGTTCGATAACGCTTAAAGTCCCCGCAAATAGATTCACAGAGGCGCTGGCCGAAGTTGAGAAGCTCGGCGAGGTGACACATAAGGACATCAAGGGCACAGATGTGACGGAACAGATGCGAGATCTTAACATTCGGCTTGCAAACGCCGAGAACGTACGCGGCAGACTTACAAAACTGCTCGAACGAGCGGATAAGGTCGAGGATGCAATCAAAATCGAAAAAGAGCTTGAGCGAATCACCGAGACCATCGAACTGCTCAAAGGCAAGATAGCGCATCTTAAAAACAGTGTGGCATTCAGCACGCTGACGGTGCATTTCAATTCTCCCGTTCCCCAGAAGGACATTGGTATCAAGATTCCGTTCTACTGGGTCCACGGACTGGGGACCGGGCTGACAGAGCCGGTTCAGAAATACAGGTATGCAGGGTCATCGTCCTGGCAAAAAGGAATGTTTGAATTGCCAAGCGGCTACGTCAAATACTACGAGGACAAGTATGGTGCCCGCGCGATGTCGGCTGAAGGTGTAATGATACACGCGCACAACGAGAGAAACTATAAGGGCGGCGAGGTTGAGTTCTGGGCGACCCTTGTTCGGCGCGTCCTTGTCGGGGAAAAGGTGTTCAATATCGACAAGCGAGAAGAACTGGAGCTCAAGGGCAAGAGTACCGCAGTTGTTCTGAGAGGCAGCAAAGAGATAGGATTGAAACAGTACGGGTATCTTATCGCGCTTGCAACGAGCAAAAAGTACGTCACCATCTTCGAGGCATGGGGCCCGCTTGAGCAGTTCGAAGAGGACCGCTCCAAAATAGAAGAAGCCATCAAGTCTATGCGCGTTCGGTAAGCGGCGGGGCTAAAAGAAACCTCAGGAGGTCAAGTTAGTGAGTTATAGACACTGCGGATGGTGTCAATAATATAATCGTTGATGCGCTGGGTGTATTTTGCGCCGACGCGGACCTGAACGAAACGGTCAAATATGTCGAGGGTTTGGCGGCAAGTGTCCGGGCCGTATTTGATTTTCTTTCCTTCGGGACTGTTAAACGACGGCCAGTTCGGATGCCTGGCTCGTTTGTTCATTACGGATTCTTCAACAGGCAGCAGGACGGAGCCGGTCAGGGTGGAGGCAGGGACTTTGCTCTGTCTCAGTTCCCTAATGCAACGGTCGCGGGATGCTTTGTCTTTGGTTTCGAAATACACGCCGTAGCCAATGTCACCATCCGGGTCGGGGCGGTATCGGAGGTTAATGCCGGGGAGGTTTTTGATGCCATTATATATGGCCCGGGCATTGCCGCGCAACTGAGCGAGCATTGTATCGAGCTTGGACAACTGGGCGCCGAGGACGGCGCCGGTAAACTCGCTCATCCTGAAGTTTTCGCCGGCAAATGTTTGTACCCGGCTGGGGCCTGAACGGTCGAGAAAGAGCCGGCGTATAGTACCCATATCGTGGAAGCGCGCGGACCGTTCGTAAATGAGGGGGTCGTTTGTTACGACTGCACCGCCCTCGCCGGAGGTAATCATTTTGTTGACCTGAAAACTATAAATTCCCACGTCACCGATGGAGCCCAGTGTCTTTTTGCGGAAAGAGCCGCCGACACATTGGGCGCAATCCTCCAGGACAGCCACACTATGTTTACGTGCGGTCTCCATAATCGGGTCCATATCACATGGGCCGCCGAGCAGGTGGACGGCAATGACGGCTTTTGTACGGGGAGTAATCTTTCGTTTGAAGTCGGCGGGGTCGAGATTAAGCGAGCTATCGATATCGGCGAAGACGGGCAAGGCCCCCGCGTGGACGACACACGTATAGTCGGACCACCAAGTGTAAGCCGGGACAATCACTTCATCACCCGGGCCAATACCGAGACCGGCCACGGCACAATCCAAAGCGGCGGTGCCGGAGGTTACGGCCAGTGCAAAGCGGGTGTGCATATATTCTGCGAAACTCTCTTCAAAACGGAGCACCTTTTCAGGTTTGCCCGGTCCCCAATAACGGAAAGGCGACCGGGATTCCAATACTTCCAGCAGCGCCTGCTCTTCATGTTCATCGAAGAATTGAGGTCCGATGAATCCAGGGTCGATGTTGGGGGGCTCGGCCGGTTTTGGAGTTGCCTGTCCCCAGAGCCTGGGCGTGCCCAAACCGGCGGCTGCACCGGAGAGGGCCACGCAGCCTGTGGTCAAGAATTTTCGGCGTGTGAGATTTTGATTTTTCGCATCTATTGCGCTATTTTGAGTGGTCATTTTTTTCCTCCTTATTCGCCTTGTTTTATGAGGTAACCATTTTTAATTATTCTATCGCCAATTGGTCTATTGTTAAGCCAGCGGAAGCAAAGCGATTTTAGATTATACGGGGATTTTGTCAGAAATAAAAGGGGATTTAACGTATTAACAAAAC
Organism: Phycisphaerae bacterium; assembly: GCA_029858035.1. Taxonomy (GTDB): domain Bacteria; phylum Planctomycetota; class Phycisphaerae; order Sedimentisphaerales; family Anaerobacaceae; genus CS2-K091. Next base: position 24,455 of record JAOUFU010000004.1, on the reverse strand, counting down.
GCCCTTTTTGTTTTTTTCCTAGATCACAAAGCTGCATCGCTGTAAGTATGATATTCATCGCAACCTTTTTTTCAGGATTCATTGAAAAGCGGTTTTGTGCGAATTTTCCGGAAAGGACTGTGCATTTGCGATTTTGAGTCTTGGCAAGAGGCCGGACCTATTAGCGATTTGAACAGAAAGACCGGGCCTTGCATTCACTTCCAGGACAACCGGCCCGTGGTGCGCATCCAATACAATGTCCACACCTATATATCCCATTTTCATCGCTTCGCTGAGTTTCTTTGCCGTTTCGAGCATCCGGTCCCATGCAGGTATTGTAATGCCTCCGATGGCAGCGCCGGTATCAGGGTGTACGGTTATGGCGCGATTACGACAAACGCCGCCCAGGGTCTGAGCTGTTTTGAGATCAATGCCTGCAGCCGCCGCTCCCTGATGGAGGTTAGCGCGTCCTTTTGAGGCCAGGGTTGGCAAACGAAGCATTGCAATGACTGGCGAGCCCCGAAAGAGGAGTATTCTGATATCGGGTGTTCCGGCCACGGCAAGTTTCTCGAACAGTGGGTGAGGCACAATCCTTCGCTCCACGATAACACTATCGGACCGTTCGCCCAATGAATAAAGACCCGAAAGAGTCGTGGAAATGTGGTACTTCAAATCACTTAGAGACATCATTTGGCCTTTGGCCATTTCGAAAAGTGAGCCGTTCCTGCCGACGATTACGAGAACGCCTCGTCCCCCCGTTCCATTAGCCGGTTTAATGACAAATTCCCGTCTTTCGCCGATTATCCGTTCGAGGTTCCGTAAATCGCCAAAACGATTGATGACGGCATACGTCTGTGGAACCGGAATACCCTTTTTTTTGCAAATTTCCTTTGTTAGAATCTTATCATCAGCAAACCGATACAAAGAACGCGAATTTAATTCGAAGAGGTAACTGAGATTTCGTTCATTTATGCCCAAGACGCCATTTTTTCGAAGGCTCCACGGCCATACCCATAATCCTGTCGGCATAATATTCATTTTGTCCACCTGAAGCTCAGCTATGAGCGATATCCCTGAATCGCCACAATTCCGTCAATCGGTAGCCGGAGTACCGTCCGATCAAAAGAAGAGCCGCGACGTTAAAGAGTTGTATTTCGGGGAACATCAAGACAAGCCTGCCAAGCCCTTCCAATCCAAGGACCAACAGGCAACATATTGCGACCCCCAGTGTACCGGCAAAAACTATGAACGCCTGTGAAAGACCATCCTCCTCTGCGGTAATGTTAAATCGCTCGATCATCATAGTCAGTATAACAGTAGGCAGCAATACGGCGCTGGCGCTTGGAGTCAAATTCATGTAGTCCAAGATTGAAATCGCGAGAATCATGCATAAGACGACCAATGTAAGAATGATACCAAGCCGAGCAACCATCAGAAGCTTGAGCTGATTGAGAAGCAATCGTGCCAATATCCCGACGGTGAGAACAACAAAAAAAACGAGAGCTCCGGTTCGCCAATCGGCCTGAACAAAACAAAGAGCAATAAGCGCCGGTGTAAACGTACCAAAGGTGCGTATTCCAATGACATTGCGAAAAATTGCGGTTATGAGCGCCCCCAGCGGCAACAGAAGAAGCAAAGCGATAATCTCCTGCATATTCAAGGGTAACCTCGTCAAATCGAAAACACTCCAGAATCGATTATCCGGCAAAAACACAAAAGTGGGAGCAGGCAGCAGATGACGAATAGAATATATTGCTTGAAATGCGTCCCTGGCGGGTGTTCTGACGATATCGATGCCGTCGCGACGAACAGGCAGAAAAGCGACGGGCAATTTACCAGCATAGCCATTCTCGGGGTCATAAGGCAACCAGTTATTTTTGTAGAACACTTCGACCCAATAGTGGGGACGGACATCGGAGTGGATTTTAAGAAAAAAACCTGTCGTTAAACGAGCCGGAATCCTCTCCGCCCGACACAGGGCCACCATGGCCCTCGCACGCCCCAAAGCAGTCCCCATCCCCTGCCGCAAAGTGCCCAACGCGTCTGCAGGCGCGTTTCCGCCGCCCCGGACAACATTTTCCGAGCAAAAATCGAAGATGCGTTCCAGTATTTTACTTCTGGTTATTTTCCCCTCCTTAAGCTGACTGATAATATTGAACAGATCCGGACTGTTTATCTGGACAGCCTCTTCCTCCCTGAGGTAATAGGCCATTTCTTCAGGGGTCAATTTTACCTTTGCGGGAGGCACTTGTAATTTTTCATCCTGTTTCAAACTGATGTCAAAGTCTGCGATAAACCTGCCCTGCTTATAACCCACAATCGGCACAATTACAGCTTCTCTTCCAAGGGTCCTTTTGCTTCTGAGGACATCCATCCAGATTCCTTTATGTGAGAAGCTTTCCCGGACAATCCGACACTGTGCCGTGTTGTCAGGCAGCGCGATATAAATCTTTCCCTCTTTTATAACCGGAAAGCCAATATTATACGTTAAGCGCCACACATTATTTCCTTGAGAGCCCTCCTGTTTTTGCACATATTTCAACCGCAGGTATACCCCGGCCGTACCCATGACGACAAGCCCGATGGCAGTAATTATCGCAGCCCGATAACGATTTAGCATTCAACCTCCATAATACTTTCGGCAACAAAGTTTTATTTGCCAGAGTTCAGTTTACAAACCGGAGTGTAAAATTTTGTCCTTTCCTGTCTTTTTCAGGAAAATATAATACATACAGGAACCGCTCCCAAGGGTCCGCAAGAAAAACAGCCCTTGTGGTTGTGTCATTAATTTCTCTAAGGCGGGACCGTTGCAGAGGTTCCCTGCTTTCAGGCATGGGGATTCTGAAAAAGTAAATAGGCAATACTCGCCTTTCTTCCCTGCTTTTGAGTCGTGCCACAATACCTGCGACTTCGCTTGCCGGGAATATACGCAAAAAGTACTCTTTAGTTCTCGCGGTGGGCAGCCGCTTTTCGGGCACGCTAATATGAATCTTATCCGGCTCGACAAACTTTGCTGAGACCGGTTGAAGGTTTGGCTGCTTCGGCAAACCATGAAACAACCTGACTTCGGGGTCTCCCCATAAATGAAAACTATAGGCCACGCGTTTCACTTTGGTCTGCTCCTTGTGCCCCCGTTCGGTTTTTAAAACACCGACACACAAGAGGTAGTTCCTGGCATCGCGCAATGCCTCTCCCACGGAGCTTCCCCTATACAGCAGACTATCACAGAATGCCTTGACAAAAGCGCTGCCGGAGGCGCTATGAATATTTGTTCCACTTCCCAATATACCGACAGAGCCGGAAGCCAGGATTTCCAAAATGGGATCCTCCAACGAATGACAGCTTTGAAGGATGATGAAAGGGGCCGCCTCAAGTTGAAGAGGGCTTAACGGCGGTGGAGTCTGTTCGGATAATTCCTGAGTGTCACTTTTTCCGTTTTCCCATGAGTATTCTTTTTGGTTTGGCCTCTGGGGATCGGGGTAGTCTTCCGGCAGCGTGCTCTCGTCTCCATTTGCGTGGAAATCATCATCACAGGGGTCGTATATAAAACGGTCACGTTCAACGAAATCGTTCTTATAGTCATCGTATTCACTACCATAGAGAGATCCCTCATCCTCGAAAACGGCAGGATTTTCAAAGAGTGTAAAATCGGTTATGTGCCCTTCGAATATGATCAACCGGGCAAATTCAGCCATAGTTCGTATATCCTGGTTGTGGCAGGGAACGCCATAAAACTCATCGGTATGAATACTGAAGTTTTTAAACTCGGCAGCCGCCGCCCGGCTCATAGTCTCGCAAAGCGGCAATGGACCATAGTTGGTACTTGGATTAGCTATCATCAAGACTTTTGGTCCTGTCTGACCAAGCATATAATCTCCGGCAATACCCCTCGCTATGAGCGTGGAAGCCGCCCACAAGTCGCGTAGCGGAATACGACCCACCCCCATTGACGCCGCCGCATCTTTAACGGCTCGAGAACACGGTTCCGCGATGCTTTCATAATCGCCGATTTCAGAGGTATTTTCCACGTCGATCGTCGCTATGGAATCATAACCACCCAAGATTGTTACCGTTTGGGGCTTTATTAAGCAAGTTCGAATCAGCTTATCAACATTATCTTCGGCGGTCAAAGGGTCCTGCGAATAACAAGGTACAACCGCCGAACCACGCATCAGACTCAGATATGGCACGAGCCAAGACAAGACCGTATCGTCCGCAAACTCATCAGGGACACGAAATAGAACGAGATTACTTATGTTTTCGTTGCCAATCGCCCGAACAATCCGTTTTTGAATTTCAGCTATTCCAAGAGTTTCAGCATCAGGTTTAAAAGAACCAACAAGCTCGGCATTAAATTCCGCACCGGAGTCTGCAAGTAAAAGACGCCTGACTCCCAGAGCTTTCAGTCCCTGTGAAAGTGTTTCAGGGTTTTCCCTGCCGGTAACAGGAATAAACGGTACACCCAGATGTGAGGCCAGGGTCGAAGCAAGGATAACCGCTTCGGCATTTTGGAGACGAGCCATAACCACCGAATCCACTTTCTTCCAAAAAGTTTCTGCCAGGAGTAATCCTGTCTCCGCAGGTTCGTAAGTTAGCGGGACGACACTTTTGGCGGTCTGCAGGCTGGGTGGGCGAAAAGGCAGGTTGGGCTCTATCGACAAGAGCATGCAAGAGCGCACAAAAGGCGTCAATTGCTCTATGATTCTGGTTTGTTCCGGAGCGTTCTTCGAGGCGAGTGCGAGGAGAACCGGAGTTGTGTTCTGGCGGCGCATCTTTGCCGCTATCGGGGCAGCGGCCGCAAGCAGCCATTTATTCCTTTCAGGAACAACAATCAGCGCTAGTGGTTTATTGTGATCTGTCTGAGTCCACAGCAAAGACTCCGGTTTTTTCGTCTGTTCCGAAAGCCGCTCTATTTTGACCTTTTCCGTCTGCTCAAGCGCCGGGTGTATTACAAGGGACTGCCGACAAACCGCAACAGCATCGCTCTGTTCAACATCACTTTTATACCGGTCATCTACACGACCGGAGGAGGCTTCTTCACCCACACCCCCGTATAACTTTGCAGTTAAACGGTAACAAGATTGAGTTCTAATAATCGTGTATATCGCCAGCACACCGGCCAGGACACTGAACACACATCTTCGCAGCATACGATTGTCACTCGTCATTTTAATCACAGATTGAGCCCTCGAAGTCGATTTACATCCTCATGTAAGAAATGTTTATTTTTGGCAGTAGTCGATGAGGCGCGCGATCTCAGATCGCATGTCTTTTCGGTCGACAATCATATCAACGAAGCCGTGCTCGAGCATGAACTCGGCGGTCTGGAATCCTTCGGGGAGCTCGACCTTTATAGTTTCGGCAATGGTGCGCGGGCCCGCAAAGCCAATCAAGGCGCCGGGCTCAGCGATTATACAATCGCCAAGCATTGCGAAACTGGCGGTGACGCCGCCTGTGGTGGGGTCTGTCAAGACTGAAATGAAGAGTCCTCCGGAGTCGTCATATCTGGCCATGGCCGCAGAAGTCTTTGCCATTTGGCCGAGTGAGACAACGCCCTCGTGCATCCTGGCGCCACCTGAGCAGCTAAAGACCACCAGGGGGAGCTTCTCATCCATGGCCATATCAACAGCGGCGCAGAGTTTTTCACCGACGACAGCACCCATCGAGCCCATGAGGAAATTGGGCTCCATGACGGCCAGGATAAGTGGCCTTCCCTTTATAAACGCCTTGCCAATTAACATGGCTTCTTTCTCACCGGATTTTTTTTCGTCGTCTTTTATACGCTGCTTATACGTAGTATCTCTGAACTTGAAGCCGAGGGGATCAGAGGTCTTCAAATCACCGAGGACCTGCTGAAACGAATCCTCATCGGTCAGATAGTTTATTCTGGTAGCAGCACTAATGCGAAAATGGTGATTGCATTCGGGACAGACATTCAGGTTTTTCTCAACGGCGCTTTTATAGAGCATGTGCTCACATGCCGGGCACTTTGTCCAGAGGCCCTCGGGCATTTCTTTTCGCGGCCTCAATGAGAAGCCATTCCATTTCGATTTTGCCTGTTTAGCCATAGCCATAAGATCCCACCAATAAAGCGATAATCATACCAAAAATTTTCGGAGATGGCCATAAAAATTACAAGGCCAAGTTTGAAGCATGAGGGCTAAAGTAGTGTTTTTGTTTGTAAAACAATGTTATTTTCGCACAATCAGGGCCGGTAAAGGGAGGCTGTATAGGGAAGTGGGGCCACGCAAACCGGAACTTTTCTGAAGTAACAGGTGGAAATAAGGGAAATGAAGGTTGGAAAGCAAATCGCCGAGCATGTCGCTCGCCTAATCCAAAGAAGAGGCTGACAACATGCCCGGCGAATATAAAAATCATCCATCCGGCAAGCGTTGGATTGCTTCTTTAACGAGTCTTTGCAACCACGCGTGATCTGAGCTCCTGGAGGCGGGAGGCACAAGTATCCAGACCACCGATAATGGTGTAGACCCTTAAGCAATCCCTGCCATCTTCGTATATACCGCGGTGTACTGTTGCATCGCCAGTAATCTCAGACAAATTATCAAAGGCATAGTCGATGTTCTCCTGCAATCCTTTGACGGACTCAATTAGTTTTCTTCCGGCGACGACAATGCAGCCGGCAATTTTGGCAGTAGCCAAATCGAAACCACCTGCAAGCAAAGTCTTCTTAAGGTTGTTTTTCACCGCATCGGATATTGCATATCTATCCTTAAAATTCGGTACGATGGTCAGACCCATTATCGCACAACCGCCGGCCTCCATAATACTGTGATAATCTACAGGGTCAAAGGAGGTGTAGCGGCTGCTCAAGGCACTGAGCCTGTTGAAGATGTCAAAGAGACCGGCCACAGTGCTGTTTATGCTGGGCCAGAACGACTTTACTGTCATCCCATGATACATCTTGTTTATCTTATCATTGTCGATAAAGATAAGGGGAGAAATTTGCCGGGCAGTGGCCATCTCACTTAACTCGGTGGCCAGTTTCCATGCGTTCTCCGCAACCTTTGGAGAGCTTGCTTCGCCGACGGCAGGTAAGGTCATAATGGCACCGACTCTCTTGTCCGGTTCCGATATGCCAATGTATCGAGCATACCTTTTGGCAATCTCAATCAAATCGGCTGCGCATCCGCCGCCAGTTCCTCCACCGGCACCAACGCAAACCATAATGTGGTCAACCTCGGTGCCAAATGTCTGGCGTGTTAAGTGCAGGATTTCCTGCTGATACTGGAGGACGGCGTTCTTGCCTCTTCCCATATCCTTGCCTGCACCTTTTGAACCAATGTCCATCTGGAACTTTTGCTCTTTGGGAATATCGAGCAAATCCAAATCATGATGGGTGGTATTTACGGCCAGGACCTTTCTATAGCCGAGGTCATAAAAAGACTGTACGATTCTTCCGCCACACTGGCCTGCACCAATCCATGCATAGCGTGTAGATCCCTTGATATTGTCCCTGACGCCAGTCTCGGCCTCTGCACGAAGCTCATACTGTTCCAACTCCAAACGGGGCAGGAGCCATGCGTTGAAATCAAACTCACCCTTGTGCCTTACGGGTTTATGTCTTCGGGAGACTTTCCTTGCTGGTTTTCTGGCTGCCCTTGGTGTTGCTGTTTTTCTGGTAATCGTGCGCTTTCTGGCTGCCTTCGGCGTTACAGATTTTCTGGTGGATGCGCGTTTCCGAGTCGCCTTTGGTGTTGCGGTTTTTCTGGTTGTCGTGCGTTTGGTGGTGGCTGACTTCCTGGCTGCCTTCGGCGTTACAGATTTCCTTGTTGTCGTGCGTTTCTTAGCGGTGGATTTTCTGCCAGCCTTTGCCTTGGGTGTTGCGGTTTTTCTGGTTGTCGTGCGTTTTCTGGTGGTTGACTTCCTGGCTGCCTTCGGCGATACAGATTTCCTTTTTGTCGTGCGTTTCTTGGTGGTGGATTTTCTGCCGGCCTTTGCCCTTGGCGTTACTCTTTTCTTAGTGGTTGTCCGTTTCTTCGTGGTGGACTTTCCGGTCGCCTTTGGCCTTGCGGCAGGGCTTTTTCCGGTTGCCCTTTTTCTGCTTTTAACTGTTTTTTTTGCCATTATTATGCCTCCAAATTGATTTTATTTTTAACGAGCTCGTTTGTTTTTTAGCTGTTGTCCTTAGTTTCCGCATAAAAGGGGCGGAATTACCATCGAAGGTTTTATCGGTTATAAGAGTGGGGCACATAATTTCTTTTTTGTTAATAAGTCTTTTTTCAGAAACATCTTGCAGGAAGAGCCGGAACAAATAATGAGATGAACAATACGATTAGGTCCGCCGAGAATGATAACGCCGCCTTAAAGCGGTTAGAAATCGAAATTCCCCGAACATTTGGGGCTAATTGGTCGTGTCCTCAAAAGCCACAGCCGGCGGTAACGAAAATAATCTGAAACAGCACCAAGAATAATTTGTCCTATAACTTCTGATATTGAACAAAAACACCTCCTTTTAGAGCTAAAGGACAAAAACTGGTTTGTCGGACTTGTGCTGAATGCGGCTTTGAGGGTGAAAATCGATGATGAGGAGTAGAATCTGAAAGCCTTCGCATTTAGGAGTTGACATAAACTCCCAAAGACTTTACAATTATAGATTATTGAAGAATAGCAGCGAGGATTTGCACCTTTTAACAGGCGAAGAAAGAAGCTTGGATTGGCCGCATAGGTCAGAATGGAGGTTAGACGAGATGTTAGGGAAAACTAATCAAATATTTAAGAAGCTCGTTTATGCCGGGATAGTCGCATCAGTTTTATTAACAGGAGCAGCAGGCAAAGCGTTATCAGCCCCTGATTCTAACTCTATAGTTGTAGATGACATCGAATTTTACGTAGAGACAGACAAGTCCTTTTATTATTTGGGCGAGAATGTCCAGATGTTGTACAGGCTGACAAAGCTGGGTTTTCCGAGTGCGACAATCCCATGCAACAGGTCTCCCGAATTAAATCTGGTGGTGAGAAAAGATGGGGAAACTATCTGGATGAAATATACAATTTGGTATTGGTACTCGCCAGGCCTGAAGCTACTGCCGGGAGTCCCTTGTGAGATAACTGCTGATTGGGATATGAACGATGCTAATAGTTTTCCTGTTGGGCCGGGCACATACGATGTGCTTGGTGTAATCTACAGCGGCATTGGAATACCTGACGTTGGAGTCCAGATAACTATTCTACCGATACCGCGCACTATCACTGTGGGGCTCGGTGCAGGCTATGATTTCAATACCATTCAGGCGGCTATCAACGATGCCTATGATGGCGATACCATAATCGTGGCCGATGGCACATATACCGGGGACGGCAATAGAGATATAGATTTTCTTGGCAAGGCTATCACGCTGCGCAGCGAAAACGGGCCGGAAAATTGTATTATCAACTGCAACGGCACATGGACTGAACACCATCGAGGTTTCTATTTCCATTCCGGTGAGGATGCAAATTCCATTGTTGATGGGTTCACCATCACCAATGGCTATGCCACCGATGGCGGGGGGATAAAGTGTTGCTATTCCAGCAGCCCAATAATAAGCAACTGCATTATAATGCGCAACTCGGTTGACGATAACGGGGGTGGAATCTACTGCCGGGATAGCAGCCCGATGCTTAACAACTGCACATTTAACGAGAATTGGAACCTTACTATTTATATTGATCCTCCCGAAGATCTGATAGGATGTGGTGGTGGGATGTGCAATTATGAAAACAGCAGTCCCATACTTACTAACTGCACGTTTAGTAGGAATGACCTGGCTATAGGTGGAGGTGGAATTGTCAACGGCCTGGGATGCAACCCGATGCTTACCAATTGCATCTTTCACGACAATTGGGCCGAGCTTGGTGGCGGAATTTTGAACTACCTCGGCAGCCCGACATTGACTAACTGCACCTTCAGCAGCAATGATGCTGACTGGGGCAGTGGGATGCTCAACTTACTCAGCAGCCCAACACTGACCAATTGCATTCTTTGGGACGGTGGGGACGAAATACAAAACTATGCCTCGACGATTACGATAACCTACAGCGACGTCAAGGGTGGATCTACAGGGGTTTATTTGGACCCTAATAGTACACTGAACTGGGGAGTGGGCAATATTGATGCCGACCCATGTTTTGCGGATGCGGACAATGATGATTATCATTTGAATTCACAAGCGGGCAGGTGGGAGCCCTCGAGTGAAAAATGGGTGCAGGATGCAGTAACCAGTCCGTGTATTGATGCTGGTAATCCGGGCTGTCCTTTGGGTGAAGAGCCTGTTCCCAACGGCAATAGAAGAAATATGGGGGCCTTCGGTGGGACAGCCGAGGCGAGCAAATCACCAATAAATTGGCGAAGTATTGCCGATTTAACAAATGACTGGGTAGTAGATTCCAACGACCTGAAGGTGTTTGTTGATTATTGGCTTAATACGGGTGAGTGTATTCCGGGAGACCTTAATCGTAACGAGTCTACCAATTCTGCGGACTTTGCACTTTTGGCAAACAACTGGCTTCGATCCAGCCCTGGAAAGAGTGTTTTCGATTTTGGAGTGGCCACAAAGGGCCCCCTGTACATGGCCAGTAATATTGAGCCTGAACATGGAAATATCTCGATTGAATCAGACGTCTATATCGTAAGTGAAAATTCCAATTTGGCCCTTGAACTCCTCGGCAACTCACATATAGCCGGTGATGTATTCATCGTTAATCCGTTTGGCACTGTTGATATCCAAGGAGTAGATGCTTCAATTGGTGGCGAAACCGGTGAAGCTGCCCTCAACCATGTTCACACCGGCGTCGACCCCATAGCATTCCCCGTCCCGAATCCGAGTTATTTCGAGCATTATGTCGTTGAGGATATCAACTTAGCAGAAACGACATTTACAAATGTAAGAATACCACCCAACACAAATCCAAGTTTCTCCGGCGGTGTAACGATGTACGGCGTAGTGTTTATCGAGACTCCAAATCTGGTCACTTTTACCGGACATGTCAACATAACCGGCATCATCGTAGGCGATGGTGACGTAACTGATGATTCAGGGACAAATCGGATAGATTTCCTGGGCACCGTTAACAGTAACCCGGTCACCGACCTGCCGGCGGGATTCGGTGAGTTGAAAGATGAAACCGGGACATTCCTTATGGCCCCCGGCTTCAGCCTATCGTTCGGTGGAGACTTCGAGACTATAAATGGCGCCATAGCTGCCAATGGGATTACATTCTCCGGCAATGCAGGCGGAACGATAGAAGGCTCAGTACTTAATTATGCTGACACAAAAATGGAATTACGCGGCAACAATGACCTTTACTTCAATCGTTTCGCGGACACTGAGATACCCGCCGGATTCGAGTAAGAAATTAGGGGCAGGCATTTCGAATTGCGTTTATTGCGGCAATACGGTGGGGCTTTGAAAAAATCGCGTTGCCAACTACAAGGGTATCAGCGCCGTAAGAAACCACAGTGGGAGTTGTATCAGGGTCAATTCCGCCATCGACTTCTATTCTGATGTCGGGGCCGACAATTTCTCTTACCCGTGTAACTTTTTGTGCGGCTTCGGGCATAAACTTCTGTCCACCAAAACCCGGGCGAACGGTCATCACGAGGACCATATCACAAAAGGGGGCGATTTTTTCAATCGCTTCGACGGGCGTTTCGGGATTTAGGCATATACCGGCGGTGGCACCCATCTCGTGAAGTTTATCGATTAGGTCCTCGGCTTTGTCAGCGACTTCAATGTGAAATGTTACGTGGTTGGCGCCGGCTTCAACAAACGTTTTAGCATACCTGGCCGGCTCGCTTATCATCAGGTGGGCGTCGAAAACAAGATTGCTGCATTTGCGAAGCTTTGCGATAACGGGCGGACCAATGGTAATATTGGGGACGAAGTGACCATCCATCACATCCAGATGCACGATATTTACGCCGGCGGACTCTATGACAGCTATTTCATCGGCCAGCCGGGCGAAATCGGCACTCAGGATTGACGGTGCAATCTCAATTGTGCCTGCTTTAGGTAATCGCAAATCAGACATAAAGGGAGTACTTTAATACGGTCCTTAGATTGCCAACTGCGAATCCTGCGCCTACTTTTCGTCGAGTATTTCGAGGCAAACGAATTTTTTGCCTTCGAGGAATTCGAGCGAGGCTCCGCCGCCTGTGGAAATATGGCTAATTTTGTCCTGAAGACCCAGTTTCTCTACAGCACTAGCGCTATCACCGCCGCCGATGATACTTTGTGCGCCTTTGTCGGTGGCCTCGGCGACAGCTATCGCAACGGCCTTTGTACCCTCATCGAAGGGGGACATCTCAAAGACACCCATCGGGCCGTTCCAGACAATGGTTTTGGCGGATTCAAGCTTTTCAGCAAAGAGCTTTCTGCTTTCGGGACCTATATCGACGCCCTGCCAGTCGGGCTCAATGTCACCGGTTACGACCTTATTCTCAGCGTTTGGCTCTAACTTTTTAGTGACCACGGTATCCACGGGAAAGACCATTTCGCATTCGGTGTCTTTGGCTTGTTTGACGAGCTCGGTGGCTTTATCGAGGAAATCATCTTCGCATAAGCTGTTGCCGACGGTACGACCTTCGGCTTTGTAGAATGTATAGGCCATCGCTCCGCCAATCAGTATGCAGTCGACTTTGTCGATAAGATTTTCGATAACCCCTATCTTGTCGGAAACCTTTGCTCCGCCTAAAATTGCTACGAACGGTTTTTCGGGGTCGCTTAGTGTCTTTCCCAGGAACTTGAGCTCCTTTTCAATCAAAAAGCCTATGACCCTGGGTTTTCCCTCCATGACCTCGGGTACGGTATACATCGAAGCGTTGTCCCTGTGCGCGGTTCCAAAGGCATCATCGACGTAGATATCTGCCAGGTCCGCAAGCTCTTTTGCGAAGTTGTCCTTGGCCTGGCGCAATTGCGTATCTTCTTTGGCTGCTTTATCTTTTATCGTCTCTTCCTTATGGAAACGGAGGTTCTCAAGGAGCATACAGTCACCCGCTTTAAGCGATTGCGCCTTTTCCTTAGTCTCGGGACCGATACAATCGTCGGTGAAAATAACTTCGGCGCCCAACAATTGCGATAATCTCTTAGCTACGGGAGCCAAAGACATTTTTTCGTTTCTCTGGCCTTCAGGTCTGTCAAGATGGCTCATAAGAATCAATGCGCCGCCTCGGTCGAGGATGTTTTTTATAGTAGGCAGGGCTTTGACGATTCGGTCATCGCTGGTAATGTTGCAATCTTCATCCAACGGCACGTTAAAGTCACAGCGCATCAAGACCTTTTTGCCCTTTACATCGATATCAGCAACGGTTTTTTTGGTCATTTTCTTACTTTTCCTTACAAATCTGCTTCTGTTACAGCCGCGCAGGCGAGACTTTATCCAATTGTCTTGTTTACGGATTCGGTGCCTTCGCAGCAATGACAAAGGTTAACCACTTTTTACATTGCCGCCATTTTTTCCATAATGTCAACGGTCCGGTTGGAATAACCCCATTCGTTGTCGTACCAGCTGACGACCTTGATGGTTTTGCCGATTACCATAGTTAAGAGCGAATCGAAGATGCTGGAAGCAGGATCATTAACGATGTCACTGCTTACAATCGGCTCATCGCAATAGACCAGGTAACCTTTCATGGGGCCTCCGGCCGCCTTTTTCATTGCGGCGTTCACGGCGTCGACGGTCACATCCTTTTTGACATTAACCACAAGGTCGACGATACTTCCGACGGGAATAGGAACACGAATGGCAAAGCCATCGAGTTTGCCGTCGAGCTCGGGGACGACTTTGCCGATGGCCTTTGCGGCACCGGTGGTAGTCGGGATCATGTTTACAGCGGCGGCCCTGGCACGACGAAGGTCACTATGTATCATATCAGCGACCCTCTGGTCGTTGGTGTAGGCATGAATAGTAGTCATAACGCCCTGCTCAATGCCGAAGGTATCGTTGAGGACCTTTGCAACAGGGGCGAGACAGTTGGTGGTACAACTTGCATTCGAGACGCATTTAACATCTCCGGTGAGCTTTTGGTCGTTAACGCCCAAAACGATTGTAGCATCGATATCATCTTTTGCCGGGACAGTTAAGACGACCTTTTCTGCACCGGCCTTGAGGTGGTCGGCGTAGCCGCCTTTGGGCGATTCTTTAGTTCGAAAGATTCCTGTCGATTCGACGACAATTTTTACGCCCTTATCCTTCCAGGGCAGCTCCGCAGGATTCCTGACAGCCAAAACCTTGACGGACTTTCCATTAATGACTAATTCATCGTCTTTGACCTCTACTGTCCCGCTCCATTTGCCCATGACCGTATCATATTTGAACAGATGCGCAAGACTCTTTGCGTCGGAGAGGTCATTTATAGCGACCAGTTCCAAATCGCCCTTTCTTTGCAAAATAATTCTTGCGACAGCTCTGCCGATTCGGCCGAAGCCGTTAATTGCGACCTTTGTTGCCATTTACAAATCTCCTTCACTTTTGAAATTAATGGTTTTTAACTTTCATGCATGAAAGCAAACGAAATAGCTACTCTATTTCGAAGGCGGGGGATTGTCAAGGATTTATTGAAAATCCGGGGATTTGGCCGCCATTCCGAGCCTAAAAGCCAATTTGCGGGATTTTTTTTGTAAATTCGTGTAACATAAGTGCTTGTCGCGCAATTATATCTTTGATGATGGTTGGTGCTATGGCAAAAAGCGTTGAGCGAACGGACATTGATGGTCTTGTGCAGCGTGCCCGTGTGGAAGCTGAGGCCCTGTCGCAGCTTTATGAGCTTTATTATGAACGGATTTTTCGATTTTGCGTTCACCGGCTGTTCAGCAAGGAGACGGCTGAAGACGTAACTTCTGCGGTCTTTCTGAAGGTGGCCAGCGGGATTCGCAGCTTCGGTGGCCGAACGGAACGAGATTTTCGAAACTGGCTGTACGCCATAGCAGCCAACCAGGCAAACGCATATATAAGAAAGTCATCGCGCCGTCAAAGGCTTCTGGCACAAGCTGTGATGTCGATGAGGGCCACCGCTGCCAACAGCGCTGACTACTCTGTCGAGCCGGATTGGCCGATGCTTTACGCGGCTATTTTGAAACTTAAACCAGAGCACCAAACCATCATTACATTGCGTTTTTTCGAGAACCTGAAGTTTGAGCAGATAGCAGAAATTTTGGATGCCAGGGAAGCAACTGTGCGTGTTACATTACACAGGATTCTTAAAAAGTTACGAAAGTATTTACAGGCATCTTTTGAAGGAGAAGCATAAATGTTTAAGAATGAAGATGATTTCAAAACAATCGTTAATCTGCTTAATATTGATGATAAGCCAAATCCCACGCATCGCGAAAGTTTGCGAGGGCAAATGCTTTCTGTCTTTAACGAAAACCAGGAGCGCACCCAAACGGGAACAAGGCCTTTATGGATGACGATTATGAAGAGCCCGATAGGCAAACTTGCAGCAGCGGCGGTGATTATTATCGCCGTTCTTGTCGGCATACATCAACTCGGTAATTCAGTTGACGTAACAACAGTTGCTTTGGCTAACGTAGTAGAGAATATAAATAAAAAGCCATGGATGCACGCTACTGTGAAAAGATACCAGAACGGTAAGGAGAATATCCATCAGCAATGGTGCCATTTTTCATCCGAAAAAGCGTTCGGAAAGGGACAGGAC
This sequence comes from Phycisphaerae bacterium, assembly GCA_029858035.1. Taxonomy (GTDB): domain Bacteria; phylum Planctomycetota; class Phycisphaerae; order Sedimentisphaerales; family Anaerobacaceae; genus CS2-K091. The sequence goes on along the minus strand of JAOUFU010000004.1, from coordinate 8,821 downwards.
GGAGCGGTTTGGTGTTTTGATTATGGAACGGGACAAAAGCAGTTTTTCTATCAACCATCTACCAACACACTTGAAGTAAACAAGTTATCAGAGGGGGGATTTTATGGCACCGACTCTGCATATAATCTGATAAATGCAGCCGTTCAATATCAAGCCGAAGAAAATGCAACTATCAGTGAGTACTTAGACAAATTAAACGGGCGCAAAGTAAAAGTCTTTCAAATAGAAAAGACTATGCCGGTTGATGTTATGAGCATCGGTCCAAAAGTCGTTGTAAAAACGAAATATTACTTGTTGGCCGATATTAAGACAAAATTGATGATTGCGGTCAGAGCCGAATACCTGAACAAGGACGATAGAGTTATTCGTTACATAAAAACGGAAGTTACTTATCCTGAGACCGGCCCGAAAGATATCTATGCCCTTGGAGTGCCTCGAACGGCAAAAATAATCGATACAAGTGAAGTTATTGCTGCGGAAGCCAAGAATGAGCCCGAGCTGATCGCTACGCCGAAACCCACGGCAGGTCCCGAAATGGCACCTCTGCCAATCAAGCTGCCGAGGCCGATGTTCGTTGGTACGCCGCAGGACATCAAGGTAGCCCGCCTTGAGAAGCCTTTAGGCAAGCCGCGTCCACCGTTTTTTGCGCCGGTGGGAACGAAAAATGTAGCTTTCGGGAAACGAGTAGCCAGCACGGATGAAGAGCCGATTATCGGCGAGATAGAAATGATAACCGACGGTGACAAAGAGGGATCTGACGGCAGTTATGTAGAGTTAGGCCCGTTTAAGCAGCATGTCACTATCGACCTTGGGGCCGAGTACAACATATACGCGATTGTAGTATGGCATTTTCATAAGAATCCTATTGTTTATTTCGATGTAGTTGTGCAGATTTCGAGCGAGCCTAATTTCGTCAAACCAAAGACCGTGTTTAACAATGATATTGACAACTCTTTGAAATTTGGTGTCGGGAAAAATATGCACTATGTCGAAACGTCCGAAGGCAAACTTATCGATGCCAAAGGAACCCCCGGCCGCTATGTGCGCCTGTACAGCCAGGGTAGCACACAAAATGACCTTAACCACTATATCGAAGTGGAAGTTTACGGTAAGGACGCAAAAGAGGAGCCGAAACAAACACCGGACGAGAAGAAAGAGAGAAAAAGTGATGACGGTGGAGTGAAAAAAGCAGATCCGAATATTCCAAAAACCGGGATGGTTCCCCTGCAAATCAAACTTCCTAAACCTATGTTTGTCGGGACGCCGCTGGATAATAAGGTGTCCTATCTTGAGAAGCCATTAGGCAAGCCCCGACCGCCTTTTTATGCACCGGTGGGAACGAAAAATGTAGCTTTCGAAAAACCAGTAACCAGCACGGATGAAGAGCCGATTATCGGCGAGATCGAATTGATAACCGACGGAGACAAGGAAGGCTCCGACGGCAGCTTTGTTGAACTGGGGCCTTCTCCACAAAGCATCACCATCGACCTTGAGGCAGTGCATGAGATATATGCCATCGTTGTCTGGCATTACCATAAAGAGGCGTGGATTTATTTTGATGTAGCGGTACAGGTCGCCGATGATCCCGATTTTATTACGAACGTCAGAACACTGTTCAACAATGACATTGACAACTCTCTGGGTTTGGGGGTGGGGAAAAATATGCACTATGTCGAAACATCTGAAGGCAAACTTATCGATGCCAAGGGAGTCCGGGCCCGCTATTTGCGTCTGCATAGCAACGGCAGTAACGGCAGCGAAGCAAACCACTACATCGAGGTGGAAGTATACGGCAAGGCCGTGAAATGAAACGGTCAAAAACAAAACTCACCATCGCCGCAGTCGTGGTTATCGTCATAGCCAGTTGCATGCACTGCTGTAACCGGAACGCTCCAACTGTGAAACACCCTGCTCCTTCAGAACAGGCTGCCGTTGGTCATACAGCCGTCTCTGAATTAGTGCCACTGGATATTAAGCTGCCAAGGCCAATGTTCACAGGCCATAGGTCTGCAAATTTTCGTGACCTTATACCCAATTTGGAACCAATGTCGACAAAACCACGTCCGTCTTTTTTGGCTCCGGTTGGAACAAAGAATGTTGCGTTAGGAAAACCGGTAACCTGCTCGGATGAAGATCCGATTATCGGCAAGCTGGAAATGATCACAGATGGAGACAAAGAGGCAGCTGAGGGCAGCTATGTTGAGTTAGGGTTTTCTTTTCTACAACACGTTACAATTGACCTTGAGGCTGAGTATAACATATACGCGATTGTTTTCTGGCACTACCACAGTGATACCCGTGCCTTTTTTGACGTGATAGTACAAGCTGTCGACGATCCCGTTTTTACTACTAACGTGAAAACCTTGTTCAACAACGACCATGACAATTCTGCCGGATTCGGAATCGGTAAAGATAAGAACTACATCGAGACCTCGGAAGGTAAACTCATTGATGCAGGAGGAATTCGCACTCGCTATATTCGCCTATACAGCAACGGCAATGACCTTGATGAGTTTAACCGCTATATCGAAGTGGAAGTTTACGGCAAAGCCGTGAAATAATGCCGACAGAAAAATGTTGAAATCCCAACGAGGTTCTGGTATAATCATTTCTTAAGCGTGAAGGAGTATTTTTGGGGCATCAAATATGGGAGGTTTCATTAAATATGTGATGTCCGGAAACAAGTAAGCAACAGCGGGCCCAATGCTTCCTTAGAACAGAATTCTGTCAGGGAATGAATTTCACGGATTCAAATATAGCTGAAACGTAGACCAATTGTAATCCTTGCCATTTCAAGCCCGCTTTGGAGAGCTTTTTTACACAAATTTTACTTACCAATCTCCAAAAAGTTGATAATATCAACTGTATGTATTTGCTATCAGACAGCTTTGTCGCATTGACTAAATATTTAGGGGAACTCTTATGAGAAGGTTTATTATATCGCTTGTTATCGTGGGCACATTTGCCGGCTCGGCGGTATGCCTGGCGCAAATCGAAAGCGAAATCCCCGTTGAAAGCAGCGAAAGTGCCATCGAAGTCGTCCCGGAAGAAGTGCAGTTGCCGGCCGAACTTGAAGAACAGCTTAAGCGGTTGTTTGATCCCTACGAAGTTTTTGCCGGTGAAGCCTTGTTTAAGATGCTTGAGGAACACATCAAGGTGTCTTCAATGAAAGCCGCTCGCTTATCTTCATTAGAGAACAGAGGGGGCCAACAAGTTCCTGATGTCGGCAGAGAGATTCACAACAGGTTGATAGAGGGCCTTGTGTCCGAGCATTTTGAGATAAGAAGAAGGGTAGCCCTTACGCTAAACGCCATTGGGGATAAAAGCGGTGTGCCGGTAATGATAGAGGCCATGGGTTCCGATGATCCCAGTGACAGGGCGGATGCGGCCGTTACTCTGCGGAAGATTGAAGACCGACGCGCTGTACCTGCCCTTATCAAAGCAGTCGATGACAAGAGTCCACACATAAGATGCATCGCCATCGAGGCGCTGGGCGAAATGAAAGCCGATGAAGCTAATGACGTCATTGCCAGGCACCTGAATGATAAGGAAAAGGTAAAAGGTACCGATATAATCATGCTGCCTGCCATGTCGGCATGTTTTGCGCTGGGTGAAATCCGCGAAAGAAAAGCAGCGCCTCTGTTGCTCGAGGCGCTTGAGGACGAGGAGTTAAAAGAAACAGCAGCCAGGGCTTTAGAGAAAATCAGGCAGAAATATTCTCAGTCCTTTGGTCTCAGCAGAGAAGACAGTGGATTTGGCACTGATGTTAAAAAATGGACCGACTGGTGGAAGTGGGAAAATCTGGATGGAACAGCGGTCAGGGTGCGTTTGTATCAAAACTGGATGACTGACGCGGCGGCATATGAGACAGCGGACCTGAAGGTCAAGAGGTATTCAGTCAGTTTCGAGGGACTTAATGCCGATGAAGACTCGGTCGTCTCAGTTCTCGAGGAGGACCAGGACAACGAACTTATCAAAAGGGCAGTTAAGAATCGTGTTTATGTATGGCCGTTTTCAAAAAACATACACATGCGTCTTGACCGTTATGATTTAGAACCACCTGCCGATACATGGTGGTTCTTTGATGATGCATTAGGTGAACTTATTCCAAGCGCAACTGTCGAGATATATCTCAATAAATATAAGGGGCCTCGAATAAAACTCGGAGAGACCGTAATCGATGGCTCTTTCAAGAAACCTGCTCTGCAAGATTCCCAGTGGAGCTATGATTTCATAATCTACGATCCCAACTATGGGATAGCCAACGTTTGGGTGTCCCCCAGCCAAAAGTCTCATATTCCTGTACCACTTGTTGACAGGACAAGCAAAGCGGCCCAGCGTGCGATATGGGGCGTTGTTGTCGGCCCCGACGGCATTCCCATTGTAGGTGCGACGATAAAATGCCTCAATGTGCGGACTTTGGGTGAAGGACTCATTAATTCAGGGAATGAGAGAAGCGCGGTGCTTACCGATTCAGGCGGGGTATTCTGTATGTATATGCCTGCCAGCACACAGTTCCAGGAGCAGCGTGGCGAGCTTATTCCTCCAAAATCCAAATATCAAGTACGAATCGAAGCCCCGAAAGAACTGGGGCTGCTTCCGTATGTCGGACAGATAGAAAACGGGATGGAAACGAGGGTGGTTTTGGAATCGGCGGGCAATTTTCACGCCTTTACCTTTGTGGATGAGTACGGCGTTATCGATGACCCGGCAGGATTGGAGAAAGTCATTCTGATTATCGAACGCGGGGAGAAGGGCAGACTGACATTTGGTTACAGCGACTGGAAGGACCGGAAGGCATTTCCTAACGGCAGATACACTGCCGAACTGATATCAAGCTGGAGGCCCGGGACGAATCACGGCGGAATCAAGTTCGAGCCCGTTGAGATAACCGACGCTTCACCTGAGGAAATTGTTTTCCAAGTCCCCGAGGGCGTGACCTATGCCGGCCGAGTGGTCCATGGTATTACGGGAGAGCCTTTTGCCGGCGCTTATGTTATCACGATGGAATCAATAGGCCCAAGAAGGCTCGAAGACATAACGGCAGACCAATGGGCTGCGATCCACGAACTTGGTGACGACATTTCCGTAAATGATCCGGCGGTCAGCCCAATCGGGAAAGCTTATAGTATTGGGGAGATTGTCAGAACGGACATGGACGGTTATTACACGATTGTGACCAAGCCCGGGAAGGATTTTTATACTTTCCTTGCGTTCGAGGAGAACTTCATTCCCGTTTCGAAGCGTATGTATCCGCCCAAACCCGGCGCTTCGACCGAGGTCACGGTTACAACTTTAAAACTTTACGCCGCCGGGAAGGTTTTACTGGAAGCCCGTGTCGATGAAAAGCATGTTGCCATATGGCCCAAGTGGATTTTTGATAAATCCGCCTCTCCGATGTGGATCAATGACCTGCTGAACATCGAGGACGGGAGGACAAGCTTTGTCAGGTACAGGGAGTGGATAAAAGAGAATGAGCCCCAGTACGTGCTTGTGCCCGCAGGTGCGACATTGAGACTGCAATTGCTAATGCCATACGATGAGAAATGGAGTCCATTTATCACGGAAGAATCCTTTACTCTTGGCCAGGGCGAGGTGCTGGACATCGGAAAAATCGACTTGAAGCCGGCTTTAAAAGTCTATGTCAAGATCGTGGATTCCGCAGGAGAGCCTGTAGAGGGTGTGCCGGTAAGAAAACTCGTCGGCAATACAGGAAGCGTGGCCCATAACACAGATGAAAACGGGCGGGTTATGTTCTATCTGCCGCCGTATTCACAAGGCAAGTTTTATGTAAGCTATTACGGGCAAGCGGAAGAGGCCCGTATAAACCTGAAAGAGGAATTGCCCTATCAAATCATGGGTGAGGAGGACAGCAACAGCGAATTTACCCTCGGGCTTTCTGAGGAGATTCTATATCATCTGTTCAAATAAACCGGGTGTTAAATGTCTGCTAAACAAGGGAGGTTTACAGAACTGCGGTCGGGCTTGCTGTCTCGGCCTTTTCTATGCGCTTTTGGAGGCAAATCCGGGAAATACCCGATTTGACAGCGACTTTTTAATTTTTTTGTGTCGCAAAAACGGGGTATCCTGCACTATATAGTGAGAACACGAATCCTTAAGGGTTATTTTAGGTGTAGTTATGGCTAAGGCTGATAAATATTATATTGAGCGTTGCTTGGACGGCCATCCGGATGATTTTCGCTATCTTGTCCGGCGCTACCAAGGGGTCCTTTTGGCGCATCTGGCAGGGAAACTCGGCAATAAGAACAGCGCCGAGGAAGTCGCCCAGGAGACCCTCGTACGCGCGTACTTCAAGATGAACAACCTGGAAAAGCGTGAGTCCTTTTTCCCCTGGCTTCTGGGTATCGGGGACCGCGTGGCAAAGGAACACCAAAGAAAAGAACAACTCCGCCGACAACGAGAGGTTGTCCGTTCGTACTCAGAGGAAGTTGGCAGCCCGGAACTTTCGCAGGATTACGCACTCGAAGCGGCGATTGCCAAGCTGCCTGAGGCATACAGGAGAGTCGTTCTGCTGCGCTATTACGGCAACTGCTCATGTAGTCAGGTAGCTGAGCAGCTCGATATGCCGTTGGGTACAGTTACAAAAACATTATCACGGGCCTATGCCATGCTGCGTAAAACGCTCGAGCAGCAGAAACAAGAAGAAATTTATGAGGTGCAAAAATGAACTGCGCAGAATGTAAAGAACTTTTGGTCGCTTATGTTGAGCAACTTTTGGACAAATCCCAGGAAAAAACAGTCTATGAACACGTGGAGAAGTGCCAGAGCTGCCGGGCTGAAGCATCAGAGCTAAAGACCCTTCAAGAGCGTCTGGTTAAGAACGGTAAGGCCTTATCCGAAAGCGGGCTTGAGGACAAGGTCTTGAATCAGATTATTCGGGAACAGAACGTAAGGCTCAAATCCGCGCGCAAAGCCGGGGAGGGCCTTAATATAAGGAGAATAATTATGAAAAGTAAGATAACAAAAGCTGCCGCCGCGGCTGTGATAATCTTCGCGGTGCTAATAGGAATCAATATATTTGGAGGCACAGTAACCTTTGCCAAAGTCGCCGAGCAGTTTCTCAAAGCGCGGACTGTAGTCTACGACTTCATTATCGGCGACGAAGAAAACAATCCGGTCATTATGCACGAGATAGTTGTTGGTCCACGAATCAGAAGGACCATATCTAACTTACCCGGCATGACCCAAATCATTGACATGGAGACTGGAAAGATGTTGGCGCTCAATGACGTCGACAAAACGGCAGCATACGTTAATATAAAAGGAGTGCTCCAGGAAAGAACGAGAGGCTACATAGAGTTTGTCCGGAAGGTCCTTATGGAGTTAAAAGACAGTCAAAAAGTTGTAAAGCTCGGGGAGCAGGAAATCGAAGGCCGGAAAGCTATCGGATTTTCAGGCCGGGGCAACAATAATCAAGAATTGAAGATATGGGCCGATCCTAAGACGGCTGTTCCGATACGTGTAGAACTTCGATTAGGACAATTACTCGTGGTTTTCAAAAATTTCCAATTTGATGAGCCAATAGATGACTCTCAGGTTAGCATGGAGGTGCCGGAGGGCTATAAGTTAGAGGAGGCCGAGATCGACTTCACGAAAGGCACGGAGGAAGACTTTATTAAGAGCCTTCGTGTCTGGGCCGAGGTCCTGCTGGACGGCAAGTTCCCGGATGCTATAGGCACGGAAAGATATATGAAACAAATGCCCTTGATTGGAGAAAAACTTGCTCAATCGGGTCTCTCGAAAGATGAAGCAGAGAAACTTGCTATGGCACTTCCACGAGGAATGTTCTTCCTGCAATTGTTAGAAATTGACGACAAATATCACTATGCCGGTAAAGGAGTAAAACTTGGCGAAGCGGATAAGGCGATATTCTGGTACCGCCCGAAAGAAGCGGAAAAGTACCGCGTGATCTATGGCGATTTGAGTGTTAAAGAGGTGTCAAAAGAGAATCTTCCGAAGTAGATTTGCCGAGCGAATATAATGTTTATTACAAAGGCCGAGTTTTTTTGACTCGGTCTTTTTTTTGCAATTCTTTTTGGGAAATCGGGAATTTCAGGTCGGAAATCGGAATCTATCGAAAATTTGACTTTATTTAGAGTAAAATACAGTTGGTCATCGTTATATTAGTGACAATCGATTGTACTGATATCAGTTAAGTGAGTTGCAGATGCTCGAAGACAGATTGCTTCTATGGAGATTTAAGTGCGGCAGCCGAGATGCTTTCCGAGCTATCTATGAGAAGTATGCCGCAGATATGCTAACGTTAGCAGCCAATCTTCTGTATGACAGCAGTGCTGCGGAAGACATTGTACAGGAAGTTTTCATCTCGTTTGTAAAATCCGTGAACCAGTTTCGTCTACGTGGAAGTTTGAAAGGATATTTGTCAACTTGTGTCGCCAATCGAGCGCGTGATTACATACGCCGGAAAAAACGTCGGCCAAGTGTTGCAGTCAACGAGGCTGCACAAATGACATCAGATGCGAAAAGCCCGATTCAGTTAGTGATATGCACAGAAGAGCTGCAAAAATTGAAGCAAGCGATAACCCAACTTCCTTACGAGCAGCGCGAGGTTGTCGTACTTCGTGTGCACGGCGAGATGAGATTTCGACAAATAGCCAAATTGCAGGATGTGTACATTAAAACGGTCTTAAGCCGATACCGATACGGCCTGGATAAACTACGGTCAATGCTTAATGGCGAGGTACAGAAATGAGAGAAGCAGATAATATGAAGAAGCTCATCAAGAAACTGCGTTTCGAGGCCACGGCCGATACACATGAGAGGATTCTTGGCAATGTTT
>JAOUFU010000682.1 GCA_029858035.1 Phycisphaerae bacterium | reverse complement strand
CGATAGGGCCAGGCTGGCAAGGTTGTTCTGCTTCGGTACGAACCAGCGGTAACCGCTGGCGGCGCCGTTCTTTGATTTTCGAAGAGGATAGACTATGTGACTGAGCCAGTTGCTGCGAACGCAGATATCGGAGTCGGCAAAGGCCAATACGTCAATATCATCACCGATTCTTTCGTAGCAGTGCAGCAGGTTATGGATTTTCTGACTGCACGACTGTCCCTTGCCCGCAACGAATACTTGCACGTCCTTGGCCTTTGAGCCTTGGCTTAGTCGATCTTTCAGCTCGCACAATTCGCTATAGGCCGGATCCGACTTGTCCGCAACGACGAACCACAACAGGTAATTCTCATAGTCCTGGTTGAAGAATGAACGGATATTTTCCTGAAAAGCGGAGTCCAAACCTTTGCACGGGATAATCAGTGCCGTTCGCGGTCGATACCATGAACGGTCTCTCTTGTATTTGTTAAGGGCATACCGGTAGTTGCTGTATGTCTGGAACAAAAAGAGCAACTGTGAAAAGATTGCTATGAGAGCTATGTAATAGTACCAATCCATTCTCGTCTCTTACATTTCGCATTTCGGTCGAGGTGAGCTTCACGATATGGAAGCCAACGGCACTATCGAGTCGATCAGCTGCTCAACAGTATAAGATTTTCCGAGGCTAATTGAAAGTAGACAGCCGTGATTGTGGTTGGAAGCGATGATTATGAGATTCCTGCCGGCCTTGCACCACCCTTTCTCCTGTGGTTGGTGGCCGAGAACGAAGGTATCGACATCAAGAAGTCCGGCCATTTTGTCGAGCATTGTCTGGCTGTGTTTTCGGCCCCAGGTCAGCAGGTAACCGGAACCGGGCCTGACAATATCGTTGATTTTTAGCCGCCTGGAGAGAATCTTCGCGTCGAATTTGTCGACGAAACGGTCGCCGGGGAGCGAGTGCGATATCCATACTCTGTTGTCGCATCTTACTGCCAAAGGCTGCGAAAACAGGAGCTGTCTTATCCCCAGTTCGACGTCAAGGCCTGACTGGGCGAATTCTCGATCCATGGCCAGGCGCATGGCGCGATTCATTTCCTTGCCGTTTTTCATGACTTCGCTTTTGTTTATGAAGGCGGTGTCGTGGTTGCCCATAACGATGTGGACGCGGTCGGGAAAGCTCAATTTGTAGCGGACAACGTCAAGCAATAATTTGTACGACAGACAGCCCCCTTCTGAATCTTCCGGGCCTCCGTGAATGATCTCCTGGAGAATAATATGTCTGTCGGGATTATCGGCCAAGTCGGCGAAAGCGGCTATCCTTTCGAAATTTCGCCGGTGCCCATGGAGATCACCGGTTATTATCAAGCTGCCATCAGCGGGCAAGTGAATCAAGTTACCACGTCGGAATTTGTCCGTGTTGTTGGCTTCTATGCCTTCGTTCAGCAAGTCAATTATTGTTTGAGGCATTTCTGTTCGTTTTTATTTTGCCCCCGAATATGCTGTGTACCATCAGGTCCAGCCTCGATATAACCGTCATCATGTTACGCGGCCGGTGTGCGGGGTCGTCCTCAATGCAATCCATTACAAGCTTTGAAATTCCCGTGGGTAGTTGCTTCTTTAGTTCATGAGGTGCTCGGCGGGGCTCTGTGATTGGCAGGCCGAACTTATTCTTTTTGGGGATCAAAGTCGGGGCATGTTTTCCGGTGAGCGCCCAATACATTGTCGCGCCGAGGTTAAAGATGTCCGTTTTAGGGCCGAGCGGTTTGCGCTTGACCTGCTCGGGCGCAATGTAGTCCGGGGTGCCCTGGATTCTCTGCTTTGTCGTGCCGATCTTGCAGCTCTGGCCGAGGTCTATAATCTTGATTGAGCCGGATGTGTTCAGAAGGATGTTGTTCGGTTTTATGTCACAGTGGACAAAACCTTGCTGGTGCATGGCGTTCAGGCCGGTCGCTACCATCCTGAACACGAGCAGCACGTCGCCCAGGCTCAAGGTGGGGCTGTCTTCGAGGTTCTTGCCGTCGAAGTACTCCATGGACAGCAGCATCTCTTTTGCCCTGAACATACTGCGTATTTTCTTCAGCTTGAAGCACTTGCGCACGTACGGATGGTCTACCCGCCGGGCCACTCTGTACTCGGTCTCCACCTGCTCGAAGACCCTGGCGTCTTCCGGCTTTTCGAACATGACTCGTTTGAGGGCAACTTTTGTGTCATTCTCCTCGTCGGATGCCAAATAGATTGTACTGCGCGCGCCGGTTCCGAGGCGTCTGAGTATGGTGAAACCACCAATGTCGAGAATATCTTTAGCCAT
>JAOUFU010000144.1 GCA_029858035.1 Phycisphaerae bacterium | reverse complement strand
GTTGCAATCGCTTCTTTTGTAATGTCGGTGACAAACTTGTTGTCAGGAAGGTCGAGCACTATTGGGATAGGAATCTCAGAAAATGGGGGAATATCCGTGATGAGAGCACCGTGTTCGTTGAATTGCAAGTGGTCGGGACGTCTTCCCAGTTCTATGGCGGTGGATATATATTCCCGGCCGTGTATGCCGTCCCTTGTAGGCCTGACAATCTCGGACATGTCCGTCCACATGGAATCAAAACCTGAACCGGCAAAGAGACCGCGGTAGCCGGCACCGGAGACGGGTATCTTTCCGGTCCCAGCCTGGTCCCATATTTTGGTGATGATTTCGGGACGCCAGTATTCGTTGCCCAGCCTTTCATATTCCGGGTTGGGCATGCGGAAGAGGATGTTTTTTTTACATTCCTGTACACATCGCATGCAGTTTATACAAAGTACATCGGCGGTATCCGTAACCTGGGGTGTGTCAAATCTTCGTTTTTTGTAAACGTCGTAGACACAGGAGTCACGTTTGACACATCGCATACAGCCGAGACAGCCGTCACTTTCAATGGCACTGAACCTCGGTACGGGAAAGAACCTTGGTTCTGTTGTTTTAACTTCAACGTGATATTTCGCCGGCATATTCCATTCTCACATATTCAGGGCAGACATAGTCTCTGCATCTAAGTTAATAAATTCGCGGACGCGGCAGTAAACCTGCCGACCTGATTATATCCGGTAAAAGTTCTTCTGCTTCTATCGCCTGAAGGTGGACACCCTTGATGCCGCTGAGATTCTTTACTGCGTCGATAAGCTCGAGAGTTATCTCGATGCCTTCTATTTTAGGATCAGCGGCATTTTTCATTCTCCGTATCATCTCTTCCGGAACCTCGATGCCGGGGACATTGGCATTCATGTATTTGAGCATGCCGGCAGAGCGGGGCACAATGATACCCGGCAGGATGGCCGCCCTGTCGGTAAGGCCCATATCCTCGGCTCGTCTTACGGCTTCTGCGAAGCGTTTAATGTCATAAACGGCCTGGGTCTGGATGAAGTTGGCACCGGCGTTTATCTTCTTTGCGAGTCTTATAGTGCGGAATTTTTCAGGCGGACCGAGGGGTGTCCATGCAGCACCAATGAAGAACGGTGCGGCAGGTGATATCGAGTCTCCGCCTTCCTGAACTGCTCCGTCACGGAGGCCTTTGACAACTGAAATCAATTGTATGGAATCGATATCATAGACGTTCTTTGCACCGGGATGGCCCTTGAGCTTACCTCCTGCCCCAGCGGACTGATGATCGCCGGAGAGGCAGAGGACGTTTCTTATTCCCAGGGCCCATGCTCCGAGCAGGTCCGACTGGATGGCGATACGGTTCCTGTCACGACATACGATTTGCATTACCGGCTCAAGGCCTTCCTGAAGAAGTATCTTGGAAGCCGCAATGCTTGACATTCGAACAACAGCGGTCTGGTTGTCGGTTACGTTGTAAGCGTCGGCGACACCGCGAAGGATACCGGCTTTTTTCTTCACGTCGGCAGGATCAGGCCCCCTTGGGGGGCCGACTTCGGCTGTAACGGCAAAATCACCGGCGGCGAGCCTGCGTTCCAGGTTACTTCCTACGAACATCCTCATTGTCTAAGGTCCTCCCGTATTACTCTTTTTGGTCCTCCATGACTCGAATTAGACCAGTCTTTTGCCTTCTTGAACTTGGAGAGTGATTCGAGCCGGCCTCGCTCGTCGGCACGTTCGACGATAAGGTTCCAGACACAGTCCACTTCTTCGTTGACTTCGCACTTTCCATCTTTCCGCGTTCCACCACAGGGGCCGTTCAAAAGGCTCTTTGCACAGCGGGCGACGGGACAGTAGCCGAAAGTCTCACCGAGGATACAATCACCACAGGCGGCACATCTTGCAGCCCACAAGCCCGCTTCTTCTCGAATAGTAAGAGCAGATGTGTTTACGCCGGGATATACGACTACAGGATCAAATCTTTCTGCAAGAGCCTGTACACCGATGCCACAAGCGATACTCATTATGGCGTCCACTTCGGCGACTTGTTGGGCGAGCTGCTCGACGAACTCCCATTCGCACTGCTTTTCGAGGGTGGCTGTTATTATCTCGATGGAGTGATCCTGTTTTTTCAAAGCCATGCGAAGGAGCGGAGCGAGCGTTTCCACCTCTTTTTCGCCTCCTGCGGCACACTCGGCAACGCAGGTTGCGCAGCCCACTAAGAGCACCTTCCTGTGGATTTTGAGTTTATCAATGAGCTCATCAAGAGGCTTCCATTCTGCGAAAATCACAGCTATTCTCCTTTCTTCATCGGGTTTATACCAAAGGATCGAACCGCATCGGCACGGGCCCTTGCAAGGTCCATCAATTGTACCGGTGACTGTGATAATTTACGGCTGATACCGACCCGCTCGGGAGCATAGCCGATTTTTTCAAGCAGGCCGCGGACATATTCAATGCGTCTTTCGGCGCGAAGGCTTCCGACAAGGTACTTGCAGCTTTTTTCTGGGCAGGCAACAACTTCAACAGCATCTGCTCCTGACTCGAGTAATTTGAGTATATAGGAAACTTCGATCTTGCTGCTGCAGGGCATCATTATGGCTCGGATGGACAGGCCGGCGCATTCCTGGTACCATGCTGAACCTTTTGCCTCATGACAGAGGCCGTGTTGGCAATACAGCAGCACCACTTCCGGTTCCTGACCGGGCTGTTGGTTTCCGTCACTCATATATGCCTTTCCAATGCAAACACAAATTTAACAGGGATTCTTCCGGTGATTCCATGTTGTGCATTACAGAACTTATTTAGCCATATCTATATCTATCAATTACTATACGCCGGTTTAATGACCTAAATACGCTTATTCTCCTAATAGATATCATAAACTATTATTATAGCACTATTATTATCCCTAATTTCATAAACTACTTATCCTAATTGAGCACAGTTAATAGTCAATTACTTTTATGCAAAACTGACTTCGACGCGCGCGCTGGCACAGGGCCTTGGGCTCTCCCGGTAAACCTAAGGTAAGCCCCAAGGCCCTGTGCACGAACCTCACTAATCATCATTTAACTGTCGTAGTAAAGACTGAACTCGTGAGGGTGCGGCCGAAGGGCCAGCTCATCAAGCTCATTCTCGCGTTTCCATTTGATCCACATCTCAACGAGGTCGTCAGTAAAAACATCTCCGACGGTCAGGAATTTGTGGTCATTTTCCAGGGCGTCAATCGCTTCGGCCAAAGAGCCGGGAGTTTTCGGATATTTATCCAGCTCTTCCGGCGTCATCTCGTAAATATCCCGGTCAAGCGGCTCGCCCGGATCAATCTTGTTTTGTATTCCGTCTATAGCCGCCATCAGCATTGCCGTCCACGCCAGATAGCCGTTACAAGTCGGATCGGGACAGCGGAACTCAAGACGCTTTGCCTTCGGACTTTCCGAGTACATGGGTATACGGATGCCCGCCGAGCGGTTTCTCTTCGACATCACCAGATTCACGGGTGCTTCGAAGCCCGGCACCAGGCGACGGTATGAGTTGGTCGTCGGAGCCGCAAAGGCCAGGATCGCCGGTGCGTGTTTGAGTATTCCGCCAATCGAATACAGCCCGATTTCGCTCAGCCCTGCATAGCCGTTATCGGCAAACAAAGGATTGCCGTCTTTCCAGAGTGAGAAGTGCGTGTGCATTCCGCTTCCATTATCTTCAAAGATCGGTTTGGGCATGAAGGTCACCGTCTTGCCGTTGCGCTTGGCTACGTTCTTGATGATGTACTTGTACCACATAAACCAATCTGCCATTTTTAGAAGGTCTGTGAACTGCATATCAATCTCAGCCTGACCCGCGGTAGCGACTTCATGGTGATGCGCTTCGACCACAATGCCGACCTTCCACATTTCCTGTACCATTTCACCTCGGAGGTCATGGTATGTATCGGTCGGACTCACGGGGAAGTAACCGCCCTTGAAACTTGGTTTATATCCAAGGTTTGGTTCTTCAAAACGAGCCGTGTTCCACGAGCCCTCCACGGAATCTATCAGATACATCCCTGTGTGCTGATTTTGCTCATATCGCACCTCATCGAATATGAAGAATTCCGGCTCCGGGCCAATGTAGCAGGTATCCGCGATTTCCGTTTCCTTCAAATAAGCTACGCCCTTTCTTGCAACGTGACGTGGATCGCGGGTGTAATCCTCTTTGGTGATAGGATCTACAATGTTGGCGATTACACTGACAGTAGGCTCCTTGAAAAATGGGTCCATTACTGCCGTGTCAGGATCCGGCACGGCCAGCATGTCAGAGACATGGATCCCCTGCCAGCCGCGAATCGACGAACCATCAAACCCAACTCCGTCAACGAACGTGTTCTCATCCCAGGTGTCAACGGGAAAACTGCAGTGTTGCCACGTTCCTAAAAGGTCGGTGAATTTCAAGTCAACCATTTTAGCTTTGTTTTTTTTTGCAAACTCAAAAAAATCTGTTGGTGTCATTTGTTTCTCCTTTATAAAAAGGCCAAATTATACTTGTTCTACTTTATGTTCCTAACCGATTGCCTTACCCCCACGCTCACCGGTCCGGATTCTGATGCACTTATCCAGGTCTACAACAAAGATTTTTCCATCGCCTATTTGTCCGGTTTTGGCTCCTTCAATAATGGCATTAATCGTTTGTTCAACAAAGTTTTCATTCACTGCTATCTCAAGTCGGACCTTCTTAAGCAGGTTGACTTCTTCCCTAACGCCCCGATACGTCTCGGTATAGCCCTTTTGCTCACCACAGCCCAAAGCATTCGTGACCGAAATCTTGTACACTTCATTCTTATAGAGCGTCTTCTTGACGTCTTGTAACTTGTGCGGTTGAATAAAAGCTGTTATCAGTTTCATTATTTACTCCGAGCCATGTTAATCTCTAACTGGTACAAAAAATTTGGAATCCACCGTATGCTTCCATGCCGTGTTCTCCGATATCGAGTCCTCGCAGTTCTTCCTCTCGGCTGACCCGCAGACCAACCGTCAGGTCGATGAGCTTGAATATTATGCCCATGCTCACGAGGACAAAAACCACGGCACAAACACTTCCCACTAACTGGATTCCCAATTGCATGGGATTACCGCTATAGACGAGTCCGTTATTTGCTAATCCCAGCGCTTGCCTACCGAAGATTCCCACACACAGTGTACCCCATACACCACAAATGCCGTGAACCGGAAAAGCTCCAACCGGATCATCAATTTGCAGGCGGTCGAGAAGCTCTACACCGCGAATGACTATATATCCCGAGACTATGCCGATAACAACCGCCGCCCAGGGATCGACATAAGCACACGGAGCAGTTATGCCCACCAGTCCCGCCAAAGCTCCGTTCATTGCCATAGACAAATCCGGCTTGCCGAATCTTTTCCAGACTGTAATCATTGCCGTGATACCTCCCAAGGCCGCCGCCAGATTCGTATTAATAGCTACGCGGCCAATAGAGGCTCCATCTGTCACACCAAGGGTAGAACCGGCGTTAAATCCGAACCAGCCGAACCAAAGTATGAAGACGCCTAAGGATGCAAGCGGTATGTTGTGACCGGTAAGAACATTAGGCTTGCCGTCGATGCCGTACTTCCCTTCTCTGGGTTTGAGCATGCACGTACCAACAATGGCAGCAAAGCCACCGACCGTATGAACAACAGTAGAGCCGGCAAAGTCCGCAAAGCCCATGTTCGACAGCCAACCGCCTCCCCAAATCCAGTGGCCTACGATTGGATATACCAGCGCCGAGACAAGAAAAGAGTAGATAAGATAGGCATGGAATTTCATGCGTTCAGCCATTCCACCGGCAACTATCGTCGCCGCTGCTCCGCAAAATGCGGCTTGAAAGAGCCAAAAGGCATATATTGGTAATCCGCTTTTAGTTGGTTCAAGACCAAGTAAACACCAACCTTTCAAACCCATAAATGTGTTTCCGTCACCGAACATGAGACCGTAGCCGATTAGGAAGAAACCCAGCGAGGCCATGCAAAAATCCAGGAAGTTCTTGGTCAGGATATTGCAGGCATTCTTGGCCCGGATGAATCCCGCCTCGACCATTCCGAATCCGGCCTGCATAAAGAATACCAAAAACGCCGCTATCAGTACCCATACCGTATCCAGCCCTTGCTTTAACTCACCTATATCGATAGCCTCATTAACAGAGTCCTCATTGCCAGCCAACTCTGCAAATGCCGGGATGGTAGATCCGATTACCAATACGAACACTATTGCCATCAACAAATTTTTCATGTTCATTTCCTTCATTTCAGTCTTCCCTTTATAAGCTCTTCGATAAACTTATACCGGCTAAGAAAAAGTCACTATCGGTTCCGCATGCATCAGTATCACGTATATCATCGCTTAGCAAAGTTACATAATTCAGGCTCGGTACCAAACTCCAACCGCTAATTTTAACAGGGAAGGACAGCGAAAACATTAGGTCGTTTATCTTGCTTTGGTCGGTTCCCCAGTAATACTTGTTATAAGAGCCGCTGCCCCATCCCAGGCTTACACCGATATCCAGTCCTAAAGGGATGTCCGGGGAGATTTCGATTATCTTCTCAATGCTGTGACCTGCCGCCAATGAAATGTAAGAGCCCTCGGCCTCCTCTACATCGTGATATACTGTAACTGATGGATCTAATGGCAAGTCAAAATTCAGACCTCCGTAAATTTCTGTTGTATTCTTAGTGTCCGTGCCCGGAAAATCATAATATATTAGACCAACTGAATAGCCGACGTTTTCTATAACTGGCAGGCCAGCTGAATAATCAAGCGAATAGTCTACCTCAGAGAAATCGCAACTGTTGCCATTAATATTAGTTAGTTCAAGACTGCCCCAAATCGTCACAGTAAGGCTCTCATAACTTGTTGTGACACTTGGCTGAAAGACAGGATCATCAGCTAAGTTCTGTCCGCGCCAGATGTATTTGCTGATGAAATCAACGGTGAACTCTAAATCAATGGCATCTGTGGAAATAGCGTCGTTGGTTATAAAAACCAACAAACTGCAAATGACGATAAAAAATCGTCTTACTTTCATCGCGTTATTTCTCCTGTCTGTATTACTCAGTTCTTTTTATATTTTTTTTTACAACCAAGGCAAATACATGTCTTTTAGAAGTTTTTAAGGGGCAATTAGCGTGCCAGAATAAGTCTCTGTCTTGGAAAAATCGTAAGTTCTTATTCCACAAGAGAATAGAAGTTTAGTTTTTTATCGTGGGCCTATTTTAAAAATGACAATTATGTTATATTTGTTAATAATGCGACAATATTGTAATATATATATGTTTTTAAATAACAATGATATAATACACGTATAATTATTTTGTATTAAAATGCTTAGGTCTCTATGCATCGCTTTCAAGCCTTGGCTTATATTACATATTTGTAATACTTATTTGACTAATATGTAATAAAGTGCTATTTAAATAGCTATGTTTAGAAACAGGTACCTGTAGATTATGCCTGAATATAAATCTAATGTTCAGAATCGTCTCGTATCGGCAACACGACAAGTGCGTGAAATAGAGATGCTGTATAAGGTAAGCCGGATTTTAGCAGCCGGTACACACCGCCAACAAGCTCTTTCCGACGTTGTGGAAGTACTTGAACATGAACTTGGTCTGAACAGAGGCACAATTACACTTCTTTCACCGGATGGCAAGGAAATCAGGATTGAAGTGGCACAAAGCCTTCCGGAGGAACAAAGTCGAACCGTACGTTATCGGATTGGAGAGGGTGTGACAGGTAAAGTAATGCAGACCGGTAATGCAATGATCGTCCCGAAAGTATCGGAAGAACCGTTGTTTCTCAATCGTTTCGAACGATGGAATGTTACGAGAGAAGATATAAGTTTTATTTGCGTTCCTATTTCAATAGGTCAGGAAGTAATAGGCACAATTTCTGTTGATAGGGTATATGATAAGACCGTGTCTCTCGAAGACGACATGCGAGTGCTAAGTATCGTGGGGAGTATGATTTCCAATGATATGAGGGCAAGAAGAGAGGAAGGTCTACGCCGACAGGAACTTGAGGATGAAAATCTTCGTTTACGTCATGAATTGGAAGACAGGTTTCGGCCGGACAATATCATCGGTAACTCCAGCTCTATGCGGGATGTGTACATGCAAATTCAACAGGTTGCCTGCAGTGACACAACAGTTCTCATTCGAGGTGAATCCGGGACCGGAAAGGAATTAGTTACGCACGCGATTCATTATTCGAGCCGGAGAGCAAAAGGACCCTTTATCAAAGTCAACTGTGCTGCCTTAAACGAGAATCTACTGGAAAGCGAACTGTTTGGCCATGAAAAAGGAGCTTTCACCGGTGCTGTCCAAAGTCGAAAGGGCCGGCTGGAAGAAGCCGACGGCGGAACATTGTTTCTTGATGAGATAGGTGATTTTGCAGCAGCCACTCAGGTTAAATTTCTTAGGGTTCTACAGGAACGCCAATTTGAGCGTGTCGGCAGCAATCGTACATTGAAAACTGACGCGAGAATTGTTGCTGCCACCAATAGGGACCTGGAACAAGCGGTGGTGAAAGAGATGTTTCGGCAGGACCTTTACTACCGAATAAATGTATTTCCCATTTTCCTGCCTCCTTTGCGTGAACGCAGAGATGACATACTTCTGCTCGCCGATCACTTCGTTGAAAAATATTCGAAGAAGATGAGCAAGGATGTAAGACGTATTAGTACGCCGGCAATCAATATGATGGTGGCATATCACTGGCCGGGCAATGTACGAGAACTAGAGAACTGCATTGAGAGGGCTGTATTATTGAGCAACGATGGTGTTATACATGCTCATCACCTACCGCCCACGCTGCAAACTTCCGATGCATCAGGCACCATCGGTACAGGTTCATTTAAGCACAGGGTAAGCCTGTTTGAGCGTGATTTAATCGTCGATGCACTTAAGCGATGCAACGGTAGTTTGGCCGCAGCGTCGCGCGATTTAGGTTCGACGGCCCGCATCATAAGATACAAAGTCAGAGAATTAGGAATCGATTGCAGGAAATACCGCACAAAGAGAGGTTGATTTATGGCAGCATGGGCAAGTACCGGCCTTACAGGTTTAGATGAAATACTCTGCGACTTGAAAAAAGGTGATAATGTTGTTTGGCAGGTTGACAGCATAGATGACTATCAACGGTTTGTTGCGCCCTATATCGACCGTGCAGTAAAAGACGGCAGAAATATTATCTATATGAGGTTTGCTAATCATAAATCCCTCATCGAAAATCAGCCGGATGTCTCAGTATACCAGCTCGATGCAACCGGTGGATTTGAGAGTTTCTCCACACAAGTTCATACCATCATTTCCCAGGAAGGCACCGAGGCCTATTATGTATTTGACTGCCTTTCTGACCTGTTAAGTGCCTGGGCAACAGATTTGATGGTCGGCAATTTCTTTATGGTTACCTGTCCCTACCTTTTCGAGCT
>JAOUFU010000681.1 GCA_029858035.1 Phycisphaerae bacterium | reverse complement strand
ATTATCAAAAGGCCTTTGAGCACCTCAGAACCTACGTTGCAATTGCGGACTCCTCCATTACCGAGGAAACGCTAAACTGGATGGCGGCGTTAAAAGAAATTGACCGCCTGTCAGAAAAGATTACACGCCTGTCGGAAGAGATTACCCAGGTACAGAAGGAGCTTGAGAAGTCAAATCAAGCAACCGTGGCAGTCCAAAGAACCAACCAGAAATTAACCCGCGAAGAAATCATGCTCCGCGAAAAAAACCGCAAACTCGAAGAATCCAACCAGAAATTGGAAAAAACCATCGAAATGCTCAAAAACCTCGATCAGCGCCTCGAAGAAAAAAGAAGAAATTTTACGAATTAAATAGTACAAAAAGATAATTGGTTAAATGGTCGAAAAGTCAATTGGTCAAGTACGTTGCTGGCGGCCTGGCTCAGGCGTTCGTTGATCTGAAATGGCATTGACCCTGTTCGAATAATGTATTACTATTACCGGTAATACTTATTACTGGAGGTCCATTATGCGGGTAACGACAAAAGGTCAGGTGACTATTCCCCAGCACATTCGCGAAAAATTGAATATTACCCCGGCAACCGAAATCGATTTTGTCGAGGAAGGAAATCGCGTATTTTTAGTGAAGCGCAAAGGCAAAAAAGCGGCGACCCGTAAATTTGCGAAATTACGCGGCCTTGCAACTGTTAAAATGACGACAGATCAAATTATGGCCTTAACGAGGTCAGATAGATGAAGGGCCTTCTTGTTGACTCAAACGTTATATTAGACATTTTTCTTGATGATCCTAATTGGGCTGATTGGTCTGAATCAGTATTGGCCGATTATAGCGTTTACACAACGCTCTATATTAACTCGATAGTCTACACGGAAGTCTCTGTTGGTTTTGAAAAAATAGAAGACCTGGAGTCAGCCCTATATAAAGGCGGGTTCCAGATGATAGAACTCCCTAAAGAAGCTCTATTTCTGGCAGGTAAGGCCTATCTCAGGTATAAAAAGGGCAGAGGAATCAAGAGATCTCCTTTACCCGATTTCTACATCGGGGCTCAAGCCGCTGTGCTTGGCCTGGACTTAATTACGCGAGATGTAACCAGATATCGAAAATATTTTCCAAAAGTCAAACTGATCTGCCCAGAGAAAATATGAGGCCGTATCATCGAACAAGCCCTTGAGCCCGGAGTGGGTTTCGCAGGCGCTTATCCTGGCTGGTTCAGGCGACGTTAGGCGAATAGGGGTATCGGATGAAAGAAGCCATTAAACACCAAAATCTTCGCAATGAGTTCTATACCCCCGAAAAGTGTTACATTACTGAATTGTCCAACACGTCCGACGACCCGGATGCCTCGATCGCCCGGGCGAGAATAGAGCCTGGAGTAACAACCCGTTGGCATCGGCTTGTCGGAACCGTCGAGCGCTACTACATCGTCAGCGGCAGGGGCTGTGTGGAGGTTGGAAAACTGCCGCCACAGGAAGTAAGCGCCGGTGACATCGTGCTCATCCCACCGATGTGTCCTCAACGCATCACCAACATCGGCGCGGAGGATTTGGTCTTTCTGGCTATTTGCACACCTCGATTTTCAAATGCTGCTTATGAAGATATGGAGGACAGACCTCCTTAGTATGAATATTCGTTTTCGCCAGCTCACACAGACTGATAGGGATAAGTTTCCTTTCTGGTATGAAAGAATATGAGGATCTGAATTGTTTTTAAAATGATTTTTTAAGCTGACGGAGAAAAATACAATGACAACCATCTCGGTATCCAAAAGCTTTAACTGGACATATGCGCTTGTAATTTTGCTGTCAGTTGCCGTCACCGATTACATGACCGGATATGAATTGGGTTTTTTTGCCTTTTATTTTCTGCCCATCGCCTTTGCGGCCTGGCGCCTGGGACTTTTTTCGGCTTTAGTAACAGCCATCTTTTCGGCAATGGTCTGGTTCTGGATGGATGCATTGACCGGGCATGTGTATCGGAACAATATCGTCGCCGTCTGGAACACCATCATCCGATTGATTTCATTTATCATTATCGGCTGGGGCTTGGCCTGGATTCACGATGTATTATTGAAGGAGCGCAAGACAACAGCAGAATTACGCCGGGCTCTCGCTGAAATCAAAATTTTGCAGGGGATCCTGCCAATCTGCGCATCCTGCAAGAAAATTCGGAGCGCGCAAAACGAATGGCAGCAAATGGAAGTGTATATCACCGCCCATTCCAGGGCACAATTCAGCCACGGGTTGTGTCCGGAATGTGCCAAACGCTATTTAGAAGAGGCGGGACTGG
>JAOUFU010000680.1 GCA_029858035.1 Phycisphaerae bacterium | reverse complement strand
GCAGTGTATGCCGGAAAACCTGTCTGATTTCGTTTTTTATATTTGTGTATTTAGATTCCAGATGAAACAGTCGCACAAACAGCCCGGCAAATGAAACGACTATAATTGCCGCTACAAGAGCTGCGCTGATTATGAACTCTTTTCTCAGGTCTAATGCAGGTTTCATGTCGGCGTTATCGGCCTCGAGAAAGTTGACTCCAACAGTTTTTTCGGGCGCCAGTGCCCTAAAAGCAAGGCCTTCGGCAACGCATATTGAGGTATCGCCGTTGTGCTCAGGTGAACATTTTACCCTGGCGTATGGCTCAACTGTGACTATTTGGCAGCGCAGGCTTTCTTTAACCGCCGACTCGAGGTCACCGGAAACATCCCCTCCGGTTGCCAGGTAAATTTTCGTCTCTTGCTCAATATCGGTACCAAATACTTTTTGCCACGTAACCTGGGCTTCGCGTGCCAACATATCCGCAGCATTTTCTTGAATTGAATCAGTATTGTTGTCAGAGCTGGAGACAATCGGAATGTTTCTAACGATTAAAATGTTGTTGTTTTCGGTAACTGCCAAAGTGAGGTAAGATTCATCTATATATACAATAATGGCCTGGCCGGTCGCAATTTCGGGATGATTTGTCACGATTGTAGAATGAATCGCAAAAATCGCCGTCTCCACCAGATTAGGGTGTATTTTTGCTGGAGCTAAGATGTTTAGTCTATCGCGCAGCGATGCTTTGCTTACTGCTGCCGTAAGAACAGAGTACTTATCATCCGTCAACCGGCGGTGCGAACAGACCTGGGCAACGATTTGGTCCGGTTCTATTGGTATATTGTGTTCCAATGCGGATTTGGGAGCCTGGCGAATTTGTTCCAAGCCGGCAACATCAGTTTCCAGATTGCGGTAGAAAACAGCATCGTGCGGCATTGAAATCGCCACATCCGCCCGATGGTCAAAACCATGCTTGCCGGAAAGTTGCCTGAGAATCTCCAGCGGAGAATCTTTGCTTCGCCGTGTCTGTGTGCTAAAGACTTTTTCGATGCACAATTCATTTTCTGTGCGCATGATTTGTACCACACGCAAATAAGAGGAACCAATATCTATGCCTATGCACCGCTTAACCATTATCTTGTCTTTTTTTTATAGAAATACCATAACCGTCTTTAAGACTCTTTGTATAAAATAACCTCAACGTTTTTAGTTTTCATATTTTTTCTAAGTATTGCCACAACTGTACAGTTCCGGTGGCCAACATTTCCCCGTGATGTGGCGTGATAGTATTCGTCTGTCGGACTGACAGTAGCTGTATTTCTGATGGTGTTGTAGATAGCATCCGTCATCCCGGGGACATCCCTCAGTTCCATTATGCTGTCAAAGGATTTAATTTTTCGCCTGTCAATAATCATCTGGGCCAAAACGGGGTCCATCTTTTCCGACAAACTCTCAATTACACGTTTCGAAGCGCAGTTAATGTTAATTTTTCCATCGCCGTAAACCGTCACATAGTCGCGTATACGCTCGAAAACATCTTGTGTGATTCCTTTGACCAGCAGAAGCTCTTCAGTCGCCTCAAACCGGGCATTGCTGCACTTATAAGGAGTCTCTAAATTGCCATAATAAGCGGACTCTGCACCCGAGTTTTCGTGCTTTATAAAGGGCAGGTGGGTTACCTTGTCATCGGTATCCGTCCAGTCAATAATTGCGGGCACCAGGCCATAGCCAATATGAGAATAATCACTGCGATCCTTATTCAAAAGGTCGATGAGCCGAAGTAACTGGTCTATTCCGGTTCGATTTGGTTTGCCGCTTTTGTCTTTGAGCAGGTTAACGTTTAATTTGGCGTTTTCTTCGGTAATAGTTATCGAACACTTTCCATCACCAATATCAATAGTATTTTCCTCTGAAAGCAGATTTGATGATGTTTTGTTTGTATTGTTGGACTCATCAGTGCCCTTTATAGCTGCAATTGCGACATTTAGCCCTGCCTTTGCACAATTGAGTGCCTGCGCGGATTTTTGGAAATCACCCACGGCGCGCAGATTTGTACGAGATTGATAGTTGAAGCCCAGCAGCAGAACCGCCATGCAGATTATTATGCACAGGACGACAACAACTATAAATCCCTTTTGTTTTGATTTTGCTCTTTTTGGTTTCATTGTTTGTTGACCGACACTAATCCGGCGGACGTAGTTTTGTTACCTTGATTTTTCCGACAGCAGATATATTCGGTAGTACCATAGCTGTATTGTCGATAATTCTCATCCTGACAGGTAATGTTGATTTTTACTGCGTATGGAAGACA
>JAOUFU010000143.1 GCA_029858035.1 Phycisphaerae bacterium | reverse complement strand
GGGGACCCCTTTTTATTGCATCTACCTGAACGCCGATGATTTTGACCCCATATTTATCCAGTACACCTGCATTGGCAAGTTCAGAAGATAAGTTAAGTCCGCTTTGGCCCCCAAGATTCGGCAGCAGGGCGTCCGGTCGCTCCTTTTCGATGATTTTCGTCATATTCTCCAGGTCGAGCGGCTCAATATAGGTTACATCGGCCATCCCCGGGTCTGTCATAATGGTTGCCGGGTTGGAATTAACCAATACTATCTCATAGCCTAACTGGCGAAGGGCCTTGCAGGCTTGAGTACCGGAGTAATCAAACTCGCAGGCCTGGCCAATGATGATGGGGCCGGAGCCGATAATCATCACTTTCTTTATATCATCTCGTTTCGGCATGTAAAATTCTCCTGTTTTTCCTTGCCATTTCCATGAACATCCCTGCCAGAGGCATGGATTTATTGTGGCGAATTAGACCAGATTAAGGTTGAGCTGTCAAATAAGAAAAGCTTATAAACTTTATAGCGAGTTATCTTTTTCCGATGAGTTGCTCTCTTTCATACCGGCGTGGTAACTTTGTAGCGACTTCACAGGTGAAAGTCCTGCCCGACATGCGGCGATGCCCTTGACGGCAGCGGCGGCAGCGGCGGTTGTTGTAATATAAGGCACTTCGTACTTGATTGCCGACTTGCGAATATAGGAATCATCGGTTATGCTGAGTTTGCCGGAAGGTGTGTTGATTATTAGCTGGATTTGGCTGTTAGTAATGGCATCGGCAATGTTTGGTCTGCCCTCGTACATTTTGCGGATATGCTCGGCTTCGATACCGTTCCTGGCCAGGAAGGAGTGGGTCCCGCCGGTTGCCTTGATTTTAAAGCCGAGTTTCTGAAACTCTCTTGCGATTTCGAGGGCTGCTGGTTTGTCCGGATCTGTAACTGTTATCAATACACAACCTTCGGAAGGAAGATGCTGTTTTGCAGCCTGCTGTGATTTGAAGAAAGCGAGTCCGAATGAATCGGCCAGGCCCAGCACCTCACCGGTCGAGCGCATCTCCGGCCCCAGGACCGGGTCGACTTCCGGGAACATATTGAACGGGAATACGGCCTCCTTCACGCCGAAGTGTGGGATGGGCTGATGTTTGAGATTAAGCTCCGAAAGCTTTTTACCGAGCATAAGCTGGGTTGCCGCCCGGGCCATCGAGATGCCGCAAACCTTAGAGACGAATGGCACGGTGCGAGATGCGCGAGGGTTGGCTTCGAGTACATAGACAATGTCGTTAGCAATCGCATATTGCATATTCATCAGACCGACGACGTCCAGTTCTATTGCTATCTTTCTTGTATACTCGGAGATGGTGTCAATATGTTTTTCAGAGATGCTAACAGGCGGAATCACACAAGCTGAATCGCCCGAGTGGATGCCGGCCAGCTCGATGTGCTCCATGACAGCCGGGACAAAGGCATCCGTGCCATCGGAAAGGGCATCGGCCTCGGCTTCTATGGCGTTTTGCAGGAACTTGTCAATCAGGATAGGTCTTTGAGGCGTTACTTCGACGGCTGCTGAGACGTAGTGTCTGAGCATATCTTCATCGTGGATTACTTCCATAGCACGTCCCCCGAGAACGTAAGAAGGTCGTACCATCAGGGGATAGCCGATTCTCTTTGAGATTTTAATGGCTTCGTCAAGGTTGCTTGCCATCCCGGATTCGGCCATAGGTATGTTTAGCTTTTCCATCATCGCCCGGAAACGGTCTCGGTCCTCAGCTAAATCTATTTTCTCAGGTGATGTTCCGATTATTTTAACGCCGGCCTCCGCCAGCTCATTTGCGATATTTAGCGGGGTCTGGCCGCCAAACTGGACGATGACACCATCGGGTTTTTCCTGTTCGTATATGCTCAGTACGTCTTCAACAGTGAGAGGCTCGAAGTAAAGCTTGTCTGAGGTATCGTAATCCGTTGAGACCGTTTCGGGATTGCAATTGACCATAATACTTTCGAAACCCTCTTCTTCCAGGGCATATGAGGCATGACAACAGCAGTAATCAAATTCGATTCCCTGCCCAATCCTGTTGGGTCCGCCGCCGAGGACGAGGAACTTCTTGTTGGGTGTTCGGACACTCTCGTTTTCACTCTCGTAAGTCGAATAGTAGTAAGGAGTAAAAGCCTCGAATTCTGCGCCGCAGGTATCGACCGCTTTGTATACGGAATTTATGCCAAGTTTTTGGCGCATTCGGCGAACAGAGCTTTCATTGGTTTTTATAAGCTCAGCGAGTTGTTTGTCACTGAAGCCGTATTGTTTTGCCTTTAATAAAAGTGCGGGTATGCAATCCTTGTCTTTTGATTTCTCTACGATTTCTTTCTCAAACTCTACGATTTCCCTGATGTTCTGCAGGAACCATCGATCAATTTTCGTGGCATCAAAGAGCTGATCGAGTGACATTCCTTTCTGGAGGGCATACTTGATATAAAACACTCTTTCAGGGCAGGGGACCCGTAATTTATCATAGAGCATATCATCAGAGACGTCAGATTTTGGACTCTCCAGACCGCTTACACCTATCTCCAATGATCTCAGGCCCTTTTGCAGGGAGGCTTTGAATGTTCGTTCAATGGACATTGCTTCCCCGACGGACTTCATCGAAGTCGTCAGATATTTTCTTGCTTCAGGAAACTTCTCGAATGTAAAGCGGGGTATCTTTACAACGCAATAATCGATGGTCGGCTCGAAGCAGGCCGGCGTCTTTTTGGTTATATCATTAGGTATTTCATCTAATGTGTAACCGACGGCAAGTTTTGCCGCAATCTTGGCAATGGGAAAACCAGTGGCCTTTGAAGCTAATGCAGAACTCCTGGAAACCCTTGGATTCATCTCGATAATAACCATTCTGCCGTTATCGGGATTGACGGCAAACTGGATGTTTGAGCCGCCTGTCTCAACGCCTATTTCTCTAATGCAGGCGATTGCTGCATCCCTCATTTTCTGATATTCCTTGTCTGTCAACGTCTGAGCAGGGGCAACGGTGATTGAGTCTCCTGTATGAACACCCATCGGGTCGAAATTTTCTATCGAGCATATAATAACTACATTATCGTTCAGGTCCCTCATTACCTCCAATTCGAATTCTTTCCAGCCGATTAGCAGCTCTTCAATCAGTATCTCACTGACCATACTGGCCTCGATGCCTCTTTGGGCGGCTGTTTTAAATTCTTCTTTGTTATATGCAACGCCTCCACCTGTGCCGCCTAAAGTAAATGCCGGCCGAATAATCACCGGCAAACCAACCCTCTCGGCGACTTCAATGGCCTGTTCGAGGGTATGGGCCTTCCCGCTTCGGGGCAAATCAAGGCCGATTTTTTCCATTGCTAACTTAAAAAGCTCTCTGTCCTCTGCTTTCTGAATCGCCTCGATGTTTGCGCCTATTGTTTCCACATTGTACTTTTCAAACACGCCTTTTTCTGCGACTTTAATGGTTACATTGAGAGCTGTTTGTCCTCCTAACGTGGGCAAAATGGCATCAGGTCTTTCTTTCTCGATTATCTTTTCAACCACTTCGGGTGTAATCGGCTCGATGTAAATAATATCCGCCGTCTCCGGGTCGGTCATAATTGTGGCGGGATTGCTGTTGAGCAAAACTACCTGAAAACCTTCGGCCTGCAGGACTTTGCAGGCCTGCGTACCGGAGTAATCAAATTCACACGCCTGACCAATGACTATGGGCCCGGAGCCGATGATTAGAATCTTTTTAATGTCGGTTCTTTTAGGCATATTAGTAGTAAGTGTTAAGTAGTAAGGATTAAGAGCTAAGTTTCTTATATAATCCGTTCAACATACGACCAATTTCATCACATTTTTCACTAAGAGTACCAAAATCTGCTTTTGTCGAATAACCTAAATCCAATGAGAGTAATAAGCTATATTTTGTTTCTTCCAACGAGGAATCTGCTATGTTAATAAAATGAGCAAAGTCTTTTCTGCTTTTTCGCTTAAAACCTTCAACAATGTTAGACGGTATTGAACTTGCTGACCTTCTAAGCTGCGAAACTAAACCGAATTTTTCTTCACTTGGGAATTTTTTCGTAATTTTATATATTGCTAACACTAACTCGTGCGATTTTCCCCAAACTTTTAAATCCCTAAAAGTTTTCAAAACTCAATCCTTGCCTTTATTCCTTATTCCTTAATCCTTAGTCCTTCGCTCCATCATCCCAACGAATTCTTTAAACATATAGAGAGAATCGTGAGGACCTGGTGAGGCCTCAGGGTGAAATTGTACTGAGAAGACAGGAAGCTGTTTATGTCTTATTCCTTCAAGAGTGCTGTCATTGAGATTAATGTGAGTGATTTCGATATCGTTCTTATCCAGAGAATCTATGTCCACACAGAAGCCGTGATTTTGCACCGTTATGTGGACTTTGCCGGTTTTTAGGTCCTTGACCGGGTGGTTGGCTCCATGGTGGCCGAATTTGAGTTTATACGTCTGGCCGCCGAGGGCCAAACCTAACATTTGATGGCCAAAGCAGATGCCGAAGATGGGAATTTTGCCTAAGAGTTTCCGTACCGTCTCAACTACATAGGGCACAGCCGCCGGGTCGCCAGGGCCGTTTGAAAGCATGATACCATCAGGCTTAAGATCAAGAATATGTTCAGCACTTGTGCGTGGGGGTGCTATCGTTACCTTGCATTTGCGATGAACGAGTTCTCGCAGTATATTGTATTTAACACCGGTATCGACAACTAATACGTGATATTCGCCTTTGTCATTCCACTGTTGGATTTCCTCGAAAGCCACGTTTTGAACCAAATCTCGGCCGATTAAACCCGGCGAGGCCTTTGCCTTTTCAATCAGGCTTTTTTCATCGGAATCCTCGGTGGAAATAACCGCCTTCATTGCCCCCTGCAACCGGATATGTCGTGTCAGTGCACGTGTATCTATACCTTCGAGGCCAATGATATTATTTTCCCTAAGGTATTCATCGAGGTTTTTTTCGCATCGCCAGTTGCTGGCCAGGCCGCTGCATTCTTTAACCACAAAACCTTCGACAAAGGGCTTTCTCGACTCAATATCTTCGTGATTTATGCCATAGTTTCCGATAAGGGGATAGGTCATTGTAACAATCTGACCCTTGTAGGAAGGATCAGTGAGGATTTCCTGATAACCGGCCATACTGGTATTGAAAACTACTTCGCCATAACGCTCTCCCCTTGCGCCAAAAGAGGGGCCTTTGAAAATAGTGCCATCTTCTAATGCCAATATTGCCTTCATATTTTGCCTTTAACCGTGCTGAGCAATTATAATTGGGGAGATTAAACAGTGTTGGAGCCGGTTTGTCAAATGATTTGAATAGCGGCTTGTCAACTAAACCGCTGGGTAAGCATAATTGATTTGCAGTAAGGAGTTCAAAAACGTTGAATTGAGGATTCCGCAGATTTCGGTTTGCCGTGTTAAGGCGGGATGAAACTGCTTCAACAAATCAGAGTCTGTAATGGATGTAGAGCACGGGGCCTGGTTAATCCGGTGAAAATCCTTATAATTTGTTAGCCTGTGAGATCGAAACAGTTGCCTTTACTTGCCATTTTTTAATATCTTGATTGTGTCCGAGCCTATAAACTTCATTCCATCCGTAAACTCACCATTGATAGTAAGTTTTACCGAACCTTCTGACTCATTTAGCAATTGCTGAGTGTCTTTGCGGTCATATTTGGCAACCAGCTTGTTTGCTTTTTCATCAGTTGTGTATGATACCGGCTTAATTTCTTTATTTAGAAAAATACTGTCGGTATCCACATCACCGACACTATATTCGTTAGGAAACTGGATAGTGCAGAAAATCCATCCTCCACTGCTGCGAAGGTTTAAGGTCTTGGGCGTTATTGTAACAACCACAGGTAATGGTGGTACAAATTCGTCGGCACCCATATCTATCTTCGTACCTGCTATCCGCGGGTTACCGTCGATATCAGTTTCGCTGGGCTCTGTGATAAATTCAGGATCACCGGCATCAATACAGGGAGAGTCATCAAGTAAATGATAGTCACCTGCTGTAAAGGCTTCGCTGACAGTTAGGCTGCCTGAATTAACAAAGTTCGGGTCGGCATTTATATTGCCCTGGCCCCATTCCACGGTGCAGTTTTCATCTGATATTATATTATCTTTGCCCCCCTGAATATTGCAGTACGAAATCCGGATTGAGGTTGCACCGCCCGAGTTGCCGACTTTGATTTGCGAAGCATTTTCGGTTGTATTATCCCAGAAGATACTGTTCGTTACAGCCATATTACTTGATTCGTAGCAAAAGATAATAACTCCTGTTGACCTGGAAACTGTGTTTTGGCTGATAGTGCAATTGGTAATAAGCGGACTGCCGGGATTGTAGCTGAAAAATGCTCCCCCGTCAGGTGCGGCGTTTTTGCTGATAATACAATTTCTAATTATTGGACTGCTTACATTTATGTAGAAGCCGCCGCCACCGACTAATGCCGTATTTGCTGTGATAATACAGTTGGTTATCTTAGGTGTTGTATTACTGTTTGCACATGCGAGGCCGCCGCCAAAGACTGCTGAATTAGTTTTGATTACACAGTTACTAACCGAAGGACTGCTGTTGTTATAGCAGTAAATCGCTCCGCCTATGATACCGTAACCATTGGTAATTGTAAGTCCTGATAGTGTTGAATCGGCCTTTTCCCCCATGTAGAAGTTGAAGCCTCGCCCCTGGCCCTCACAATCGATGACAGTTTCACTTATGATTTGAGAGTTGGCCGGATCGGTGCTGCGGACGGTAATTGCTTTACCCCTGAAGTTTATGTTACGATTGCCGGGACCGATGTATCTTCCAGACGCTATGACTACGGTGTCAAAGTCCTGGCAAGCATTGATGGCGTCTTGAATGTTGTCATAATCTTGAGGGACGTAGCGGATGGCCCCCAGTACGGAATTGGCAGTTAGGACTGCAATAAAACAAGCAACTGTTATGATTTTTTTCTTTGCCATGTTTCACGCCACACTATCATTCAAACTACACTCCTTACACCCAAATCTAAAAAGGACCCTCTGAATAGGATGTGGGATCATAATTTAATACTATATCCGCTTCAAATCCGGCAGGTATCTCAGTGTTTGCCCAACGATTGAAGAAAAGGTCACTGTTGCCGCTTAATTCCATTTCTGTGTCGGCATAATTAAGTACTGAGCCTTCTATTGTTCCGCCTGCATTGCCGGAGAATGTAATCCCATTGGCAGCTATGGCGCCATTTATAGTCTCGAAATCCCCACCGAACGATAGACTGAAGCCGGGAGCCATAAGGAATGTCCCGGTTTCCTCTCTCAGCTCGCCGAATCCCGCTGGCAGGGCGGTGACCGGGTTACTGTTAACGGTGCCCAGAAAATCTATCCGATTTGTCCCGGAATCGTCAGTTACGTCACCGTTGCCTACGATGATGCCGGTTATGTTGACATGTCCGGTAAAAGTAACCAGATTTGGGGTCTCGATAAACACTACGCCGTTTATCGTTACACCGCCGGAGAAACTCGGATTGGTATTGGGTGGTATTCTTACATTTGTAAATGTCGTTTCTGCCAAGTTTATATCCTCAACGACATAATGCTCGAAATACTCAGGATTCGGGACGGGGAATTCGACTTCGTCCCAACCGGGTGTAATATGGTCGTAAGCTTCCGGTGCAGTTTCTCCACCTACTGAAGCTTGCCCTCCCTGCAAATCAGCAGTGGCGAGGGGATTACAAATATGCACGTCGCCGGCTATTTGCGAATTGCCGACTATTTCCAGGGCCAAATTAGAATTCTCACTTACGATATAGACGTCTGATTCAACCGATACATTTACACCTCCAAGCTCTATGTTACCGGACAAACTCAAGGGTCCTTTTGTCGCCACACCGTAGTCAAAAACCGTATGTTTCCTTACTCCGAAGTTGTAATTTGCTCTTATTGTCCGCGTGTTCGTTTTATAAACACCTGTGACGTCCATCTGCAGCGTGTCGGCGTCAAGCTGGATTATCTCTGCGGAAAAACTTTTACTATTTTCCGAATCCAGCGTAACGCTTGGGATTGTCAAAGTAGTGCCATTATAACTGGTTGTGATGTTTGTAATGCTGTTTGCCGTTAAATCGTATGGAAGCGAGTGCACTAAAGCCGGACTTGCAAGTTCATTAAATACGAGGTTTTGTTCAGTAGCACCTTCAACCGAAAAACGACTTAACCAGAAGCGAATAATGTCAACGCCGGATTCGGCGCTGGCCCTTGCGCAATCTCCTTTGCGCTGGTTCTCGGCAATCTGCAGGTTTGTATCACACAGCGTTGCCATGCTGACAGCCAACGCGGAAAATACGAGTACGAATATCATTGATATGACAAATGCAGCGCCGCTATGTTTACGGCAGAACAACTTCTTTATAGGTTCCATAATATTTCCCCCCTCAGGAAAACACCCTATTTTGACATAAATTCAAAAACTTCAATCTGCCGACTAAAGTATAAGAAATGTTTGCTCTGAAGGCAAAACGAACGAAGCAAGTGATGTTAAATAATATGGTGTCCGATAAGAACGTGGGACGGTTCAAAATACAGTATTTTCCTGCTCCGCTAAATATGAGCTGCGAGCAAATGGCGAGGACATAACCCAGGTAAAACCCAATTCGATTGCTCTTTGCTTCCATGAGTCGAATTTCTCAGGTTTTATGTATTCGACAACCTCAAGTGAATCTTTCGATGATTTCAGATATTGACCGATTGTGATTCTGTCACAGCCGACCTCGCGTAAGTCTTTTAAGACCTGTTCGGCCTCGGCTTCAGTTTCTCCCAGACCGAGCATAATTGAGGATTTAGTCTGGATGCCGTCGTAGCTTTCTTTGGCCAATCCGAGCAGGTTTAAGGACCGTTGATAGTCTCCGCCGGCCCTGGCAATTGGGTACAAAGAGGGCACTGTTTCTATATTGTGAGCGAATACAAAAGGTAAGGCGTCCCGCAAAATTTCTATGGCCCGGGCCTGGCAGTTGCGGAAGTCAGGCGTTAGTATTTCAAATTTCATGTCCGGGCATCGCCGTCTTGCTTCGTTAACGCAATCTCGAAAATGGCCGGCGCCGCCGTCGGGCAAATCATCACGGTCAACACTGGTAATTACCAGGTATTTCAGGCCCATTTGCTCTGCCATCTCTGCTAAACGCTGTGGTTCGGCCGGGTCCGGCGGGGCGGGTTTGCCTGTAGCTACCGAGCAAAACCTGCAACTTCGCGTGCATATATTGCCCAAAATCAAGACAGTTGCCGTGCCCCTTTCCCAGCATTCGCCGCGATTGGGACAGTTGGCATTATTGCATATCGTCTCCAGACCCAGAGATTTTAATATACTGTTCGTGTGATTGTAGCTCTCACCGGCCGGTAAACGCCTGCGCAACCACGGTGGCAGTTTTCGTGGCTTGCAGCTCGTGTTCTGTGGTTCATTCGAGGTAGCCAAATGCTTCATAAGCAG
>JAOUFU010000182.1 GCA_029858035.1 Phycisphaerae bacterium | reverse complement strand
GCAAGATTTAACGGGTCAGCCTGTACCATTGCCAGAAAAGCCGGTGAAAAATCTTCCACGGTTATTTTAACACCCTCGCCGAATGGGCCCTCTGTTTGTATTGAGCCTCCCTCGGCTACAATTATCAGTGCACCATGGCCGGTGAGGTCCATTTCTCCGGCAGGAGGCTCATCTCCGCCCGAACCGAAAGAATCTTTTAATATGACGTCATGGCCGGCACCAAGGATTGTGCCCTCGGCTACATCGATAAATCCCCACTCGACATCAAGACCACCCTCAGAGCTACTATCTCTACTCGTTCGGCCGGTTATCGTCAGGTCGCCGCCGTTGGCGCTTACTTCACCGTTAAGCTGGATAGCATTACCTTTAATGTCTACGTTGCCGCCGGCAGTGATGTTATTGGCAATTACGTCACCACCACCCTGCGGTCTTGGATTATAGTTTTCGCCTTTTGGATCTCCCCAACCATCCTCGTCCCCGTTGATGAATACATCACCGGTTGCCGAAACATCACCGCCAAGAACAACATCGTGGACCGCCTCAACGACAACATCGCCATCGTTTGCCGTCAGATTCGCACCATCTGCGACATATATCCCCGAAAGGCTTTCTTCGCCGGGTTCAGTATCTTTACCATTCTTTATTCTCATACTGCCGGCAGTGATGCCCTCGTTGATGTAAATATCTGCATTCTTGGAGATGATTCTGTTCTGGCCGCCCAGTATTTCCACATGACCGTCGGCTGTTACGGCGCCATTCAACGTGATATCTCCTGTTGCTTCCGCCCTTAACGACTCGACGCCCTCAATGGCCGTCGAATAGATATCACCGGCGGCAAGGATTACTTTTCCACCGGTTGCCTCGATTGTACCAGTGCCGGTGCCATCGCTTCCGCCGTTATCAACTACGCGGTTATACGGGCTAGTGTAACCTTGAGAAACCTCAACAGCGACGTTGCTGCCAATTTCGCTAAGGTACACACTTTCGCCGGCGGCCATAACAACGGCCCCGCCCGGAGCAGATATCAAGCCTTTGTTATAAACATTTCGGCCGATAAGAGCTACCTGCTCGGCATGGATTTCGCCTGCTGTAATATCTGGAGTATCTGTCCAATCAATTGTTACGTCCCCAATCTGGTTGCTGTAAGGGTGTCCATTCTCGGGAAATTTCTCAAATTGATAAATACTACTCATGAAGTCGCTGTTTCGGATATCAATCCCTGAAGCGACAAAATTTCGGGCTGAGACATAAGACTCAGGACCGAAGACAATACCGCGAGTGTTAATGATGAAGATATCGCCCTGATAACCAAAGAGTGAGCCATCAAACTGCGTTGCACCTCCCGCAATTATCCTGTTCAACACGGCAAAGTTGCCGGTTGTCTTGAGGAAATGCAGTTCCTGGTTCGACAGTGTATCCAGGCTGTCCCAGTTGATTACCGCGCGGCTGGAGTCACCCATGAGCACTTCGGTAAGATCGGTGCCGGCGCCGTTGACCCCGGTTATTGGGTCTCCCGCTACCTGCACTGGGTTGCTTGTGGCCAAGACTATAGCCGGATTGAAAAACATAAAATACACCAGCATGCAGGCCACAATCTGCCTCACATAATACTTCTTTGAAATTCTTCTAAAATTTCCCATCACTTTTCCCCTTTCTTATAATTAACATTACCATTATTTAAGCTCCTTTCATACATTGATACTATAAGTCCTTTCTGACAAAAGTGTCAGGTATAATCTTCTTAAAACTGGTATAATAGATAGCCATACAATCTGCCTGTACCGTCATTGGTGAAATCAGTTTCCTCAAGAGGATAGCCGTAATACATAGCTCCCCTGAAGTTATCACCGAGCTCTAAAATAAATCCTGTCCCTACCGACATGAACTCTTCATGTCTCTTTTCGGTTCCGCGAGGGTCGTTTGTCATAGACCTTCCATAGTCAAAGAAGACCAATGGGGCAAGTTTTCTTAGAAATGGCTCCTCAGTATTTTCCTTCATCTGCTCAGGTTCCTCCTTTTTCCGCTGAGCCTCATCATACTTTACCAGGTCAAACTCATATTGAACCGTTGTCAGTATCCCCCCATCGGCAACATGTTCGTATTCATCATAGCCTCTGACACTGTACATTCCCCCGAAGGAGGTCATTTTGGCGGGGGTCAATCTGTCTTCAGAGTCTATCCAGCGGAAATTGCCGCTTATACGGCCGATTTTGTCTTCGTCCAGGTACTGACTGTGAGCAGCAGAGGCATAGTAAATTGAAAAATCGGATACAGCGCCGTCTCGAGCAAGGTTAAACTCATAGGCATCGGATTCGCCGCCCCAGCTCTCTACACGTTCGATGCTAAGATTAGTGTTCGATATATCATCTGAACGATGCAGGTCAACGCCTCCTCCCCACAGCCAAAACTTCACGTCTGATTCCAGATATCCGGGGAATATCGAAGGAGTAACTTTACTTCTCGTATGTTCCACAGTGCCCCTGATATCAAGGAACCAGTCGTCTGCTTGCAAGAGGTTGTAACGAAGGTTACTGCCATAGAATGTGCCTCGACCGAGAAAATTATACGCGCCGGCCTCGGGGCTTATATCGTACTCGCTGTGGCCGCCGTAAAAGTCCATACGAAGCCGGGGGCCAAAGACCGGAATGTCATATTTGCCGTATATCGAGTAGTTTTCATCTATGGTTGAATCCCACGGGGACTGATAAATGGCGGTAAATGTGTCGTCTATTCCAAAAAGATTCGTATTAATAACTCCGACTCGAGGGTTCCATTGCCTTTCATGCGTCCCTGAGTTGTCCACCTGCACGAAGAAGTGCCATGGGTTTGCTTCGTAAATATCGTACGCCACGGCGAGTGATTTCTCCTCGGCACCTTTGGTGACAACCGCAGATACATATCTGTCGGGATTCAGGTTCAAAAGATTAACGAATTCATCCAGCTCTTTCTGATTTGCAACCTGCCCGACTTTTACCGGTGACCAATCCAAAACAGCGGAACTCTGCAGATAGCCTTTCTCAGTTTCGTTTTGGTTGGGATCGTAAGTTTTTACGGTAACATCGGTGATCTTCGCCTCAAGTACTGTTACAGGTAAAATTTCTCCACGTAACTTTGCGCCTTCCATGACTGCATCGCTTGGCACGTATACATATATGCCGGCGTAATTCTTCCCCTGGTAGACGGAAAGAATATACTGTGTTAGGCCTTGAACCGTTCTTGCCGACACCTGTCTTGGCTGGCCCGGATCCAGGATTATGTCGTGAAGGATCCTGAAGTCGTAAAGAAACTTGCTCTCCGCTTCTACTAATGGTTTATCAGAAGCGTTATAAATCAAAGGCATCTTCTTAAGCAATTCATCTGTTGATATCAGGGAATTGCCGCTGATTTGTAAATCCTTGACGATGAAGCGTGTGGTTGTGTCATTGGGTAAATCGATTTCCGAAATTGTCTCTTCGAGTTTAGCTTTGGCTTTTTCGATAGCTTTTCGTTTGGCTTCACGAGCCGCTTCTCTTTTTGCCTTCTCGGCCTCTTCTCGCATTTGCTCAATTTTTTGGGCGTCCGGATCTAATCTCTCCCGGGCTGCTTGAGCTGGAACAAAAAAAAGTCCGGTCAATAACATAAAAGCAACAAGAAAACATGTTAATCTTTTAACGTTACCCATTTGTTATACTCCTTAATAAATAAATCCAAAATAGTACACGTTTTTAGGAATGGTAATGTTGTTTAAATACGGTGTTAATATAAAAACCCAAAAAACTCAATTTACTCCCACTATTCACCAATCCATACAATCAATATTGAAAAGCTCTCCGACTCTCCTCGCAGGAGCTTTTAGTATTTAGTCATAATAACAAAGTGTAGTGGATATGTAAAGAGAAAAAAAAGTTTTTTTTGCGTTTTTTGGCTGTTATCAGCACTGAAAATCGGGTTTTTCCGTATCTAATTCTGCAAAAAATCTCATTTAATGACAGAAAGGAAATGCCACGCTCGCTATTATCGGACAGAAGGGCCGGATTAACGTTGACTATTTATGATTATTCGTATTTCGTAGAAAATAAAAAAAATTGATTCGACTCTATTTTTTCAGGATGATTCCCTTGGAAAATACCAAACAGACCCTGATAATATTTCTCTTCGGACTTATAAAGATCAGCATTTACCTTAAGAGACTGTTTCAACGTTAAATTACTGACAAGTTTCAATAACTTAGCACCATCGAATTGTCAATCAGATACTATGTAATCACAGATCAACACTTAATTGAATTGTTTCAATTCTTATGAAGATATACAATGTGGATACTGATAAATAGAATAAGGTTGGGTAGTATTGGCTTAATCAATCGAAATGGTGAACGTATCCAAATTTGGTAAGAAAATAGCTGGGGCGAGTGGGATCAGCCGGCTGATGGATGATTTGGGCCATGCGCTTTCGTCAGGTCGGGACATGCTGATGCTCGGCGGAGGCAATCCAGCTCATATTCCCGAGGTGCAGGAGCATTTTCGAGAGAGCGTGCACAGGCTTCTTGCAAACGGTGACGAATTCGAGCGGACGGTTGGAAATTACGACCCGCCCCAGGGCAATAAGGGATTTATCGAGGCAATTTCCGGATTACTGGCCGATGAGTTTGGCTGTAACGTAAACCCGAAAAACATTGCCTTAACCAATGGTAGTCAGTCTGCGTTTTTTATTCTTTTTAATATGTTCGCTGGCGCGTTTGAGGGCGGGGACCGCAAGAAGATTCTGTTTCCGCTTGCTCCGGAATATATAGGCTATTGCGATATGGGTTTGGATGACGGGTTTGTGACGGGCAAACCTGAGATTGAGCATATCGGCGAGCATATCTTCAAATACCATGTCGACTTCGACCAAATCAATATCACCGATGAGATAGGTGCAGTTTGTGTTTCAAGGCCTACCAATCCGACGGGTAATGTTCTGACTGATTCTGAAATAGAAAAACTTAGCGACCTTGCCGGCACAAATGATATTCCTTTGATTATTGATAATGCGTACGGCACGCCTTTCCCTAATATTATCTTTACGGTTGCCAAACCTCTATGGAATGAAAACACAGTAGTATGTATGAGCCTCTCGAAACTTGGCCTGCCTGGTGCGCGAACGGGCATTGTCATCGCCAGCGAAGAGATTATCGATATGATCTCGCGGGTCAATGCCAATATGAACCTTGCACCGGGCAGTTTGGGAGCGGCGATAGCAGCCAACCTTGTGCGCAGCGGCGAGATTATTCGCCTGAGCCGGGAGGTTATCAGGCCATTCTATGAGAAGAAGGCAGGCGAGGCTGTTCAGCAGCTTCGCGAGGGATTAGACGGGATAGACTTTCACATACATAAGCCGGAAGGTGCGTTCTTTCTTTGGCTTTGGCTGAGGGGGCTGCCCATAACAGACCATGAGCTTTATGAACGATTGAAAAAAAGAGGGGTTTTGATTGTCCCCGGCCATTACTTTTTCCCGGGACTTGTGACAAAGTGGGAGCATAAGCACGAATGTATACGCATCAATTACTCACAAGATGAAAAAATAGTTGCAGCGGGACTGAAGATTATAGCTGACGAAGTTAAACGCGCTTACGACGGCGCTTGATCATGATTTTGCTCTCTATCCTGAATATAGGATATGTGACCGTGTCCATAGCAGACCTGCTCCTTACACACCCAGGATTGATTTGCCTTTGGGCAGGTCGAAGCAGACTGTTATGTTCTTAGCATCTGTGTGCCATGTCCCGGTTTCGAGTTGCAGCAGTCGCTTTATCTTTCGCAATTGAACGGGCTGACCGTTGGTAACGAGCTTAGGTACATTCGACGAACCAGTTTTGGCCTGGACGGTGAATCGTGTTGTGGCGAACGGTGCGTTGAATGTTATACGGGTGCCCTGCTTTTCGATTTGGGTCAGCTCCTTTGCGGCCCAGTAGCGGGAGATTTCACTTTGTTTCATCCAGAGCAAATTATCGTAACGAGCGTGGATACGCTTGACCACTTCTTTGAAAATATTGAAACCTATTTCTTCTCCGTTGAAGTAGATGCCGGGCCAGTGGCAGACGAGTATTGCCGGTTCGCCCTTTTCTATGACCTGGGGCAGGCGGCCTGTTTTGAGGTCTTCGGTGATGAACTTGTCGACGGAGCCGGGATTCAGGCCGTCCCATCCGCCGAACCAGTCTCCGGTGCAGCCGATAATGGAGACGACGCACTTCGGATTGGGACCGGTCAGGCCGGAGGCGTACTCGACACGCGGGGTGACGCTGCTGTCGTCTGTAAACAGATGGCGGAAATAATGGGGGATTTCGGCTTTGAAGACATCACGGCATGATTCGAGTGTGGCTTTAGCAAGGTTGTCACGGTTCTGGTTGCCAAAACCGCCGGGCGTCGTAATACCTTCACACTCCAAACCGATGTTCTTTAGAATCCGCAGGGCGTAGGCCATATAGTCGGCCAGCTCGTCGGCGGACTTGTCCTGGCTCCAGCCCCAGTTTTCCATGAAGCGGCCGCTTGGTTCGGGATAAGGTCGGCCTGTCTTTATGTCGATGACCCGCGTATGAGAGATCATTTCCGGATGGATGTCCCAATCCGGCATCATGAACTCGCGGACAAGTTTGATGCTTTCCTCGAGTTCATTTTTTGACCATCCCGGCAGACCGCGGTCCAGCCAGCCTACTAATGCCGGGTAAGGTACAATGGTGTATTTGCCCTTTACTTTGTGCTCGCGGCACCACTGGCCGAACTTGCGCACGAACGCGTCCGGTATCTCACGCGGCAGCTTTTTCCAGTCTTGTTTGTAACTGTCGGGAAATACTTCGGCAAATTGCGGTATGCCGAAGTGAGCCATGTTCACGAGGCAGGTCGAATCGTCGATAATAAGACTGACCGGCACACGGTTCTGTGGATTAAGCACCGTAACATCACCAGTTTGAGCCGGCCGTTCGCCCTTGTCCTGAGCGATTGCAGGCATACTTTTCAAAGCAAACTTAGCGCCTGCCGCCGCCACCGCTGCTGTTATCAAAAAATCTCGTCGGTTCATTTTGTTTTGTTCGTGCATATTACGACCTCCTTACCTGTTCTGTCCGACTTCAATATACCGCCCTGTTTGTGGAAGGTCAAGACCTTAAAAGACTGTCGGATTTAATTTTCATTTCTCTTTATAACGGACTATAAGAACCGGGCCCGGCAATAATACTTCGATACCGTGATGCTCGGTATCTGACAACAGGGTAATCTGGTTTTTACCCGGCTTGAGATGTTCGGGATCGACATCGGCTATTGTAAAGACCACATCGTGTACGGCCCTGCGGGAAGTAATAGGATATGGATGGCCGTTAATTTTGAAAGGTTCTTTGATATTGCCTTCACCGCCATCCCAGATTTTTATCATAAGCTGCACGCTCTGGATGGAAGAGATGTCTTTGGGCAGCTCGATAACAGCCTTGTTTTCCTTCGTGTCCCGCGACCAGAACGGAGTGGGCATAGAAGAACATTTGTACATTTCTATGCGGTTTCGGTTAGCGGGGAAAGTAAGGTCATCAAGGGTGTCTGTTACATAATGGTACCCCCCTTTTAGATGTACGACCGCGCAAATCGCCATAGGTGCGGGTTGTGAAGGGACCATGGAAGTGTCCCATTGGACAGCGAAAGGCGGCTTCGAAGCTGAGCCGATATGATTTTTATATTGCTTTTTTTGAGTAAAGCCGTGCCAGTCGTTTTCAAGACCATCGCCATCATCGTCAAAACCCAGGTATCGTCCGAAATAGTCAACGGAAACGATTGATTGTTCTAATTTTTTAGGGTAAGAAATCGAGATTTCGGTGATATCCTGAAGAACGTTACATGGATTGGGTAGTTGTACATTTGCAGAGAATTCTTTCAGGCCGGCCTGGGCCAAATCGGGATGGTCGGGATTCAAATGGCAGCGAACAGCGGCGTTATCTATAATGAAGTGGCCCCAGAAGGAAGAGCCCCGGTCACAGGCAAACTGAAAGGCGTTGGTGCCTGTTACCAGATGGTTGACTTTCACGGGAATAACAGGATAACTGTATGTACAGTGCCCTGCTGCTGCGCCGACTTCGGGGACATTGTAAACCTGCTTTCCGTTGGACAGGAATCGCTTGCCGGAGGTTCCGGGATGGCCGCCCCACATTTCAAGGTAGAGTTGGGCCGTCTTTAGGTTGAAAAGGTCTTCGTTGATTGAGACGAGCATCAGGCCGTTGGCTTTTGCCTCGCTTCTTTTTCCGAAGGTTTTGTGCAGGCTTAGTTCCGTATCGTTTACGCGTAGGCGACTTGTGCAATTTGTAATGTTTTCATCCCATTCGACCCAGTATTCTCTGTAGAATTCGCCTGCATTGACCGTCTTGCCGAAGAAGATGAGTAGAACAAAGAAAACCGTAACAACTACTATGGTTCGCTTCATAATCATTCCTTTTTCTTTGTATCAATTTTATTTACGCTCTGCTTTGAGGTAGAGGACGGCATCGCCCTTGAAAGGGGCCTCGAATTTAG
>JAOUFU010000142.1 GCA_029858035.1 Phycisphaerae bacterium | reverse complement strand
CGCAGCTGTTGAAGTAAGTGGTGGTGAGGGTGATCCTGTAAAGCCGATTCAGTCAATCAGCTTCAAGACTGACATGACAATAAGGGATGCTCTTCGATTTTTAGGCACAAAGTACCAGAAAAATATCGTGCCCTCGGCGAAAGTAGACGGGATGGTTACCGCTGCCACTCTTTATGACATGACTTTTGAGAGCGCCCTTAACGCGATTCTGGGTCATGGGTACAAGTATGAGGAGAGGGATGGTGTTATCTGGGTGTATACCGCTGAAGAGTTCAAGACGATCATGGAAGACAAAGACCGAATGGTATACAAGGTCTTTACGCTTTACTATATCAGCGCTGCTGAAGCACAGAAGCTCATCAGGCCGGTGCTTAGTGGTGCCGGGGTCATTCAAGGCAGTTCTCCTGCTGAGCTCGTTGTGCCTACTGGTGATTCTATTAGCAAGGGCTCCGGTGGTGGTGATACTATGGCCTTGAATGACACCATCATTATCCTCGACTACCCTGA
Source organism: Phycisphaerae bacterium (assembly GCA_029858035.1). Classification (GTDB taxonomy): domain Bacteria; phylum Planctomycetota; class Phycisphaerae; order Sedimentisphaerales; family Anaerobacaceae; genus CS2-K091. The sequence continues at coordinate 8,977 of JAOUFU010000142.1, read as the reverse complement.
GAATATAGCTGATGCCGAAAAGCTGCTTAAAGAGTTGGACATTCGTCCAAGGCAGGTCCTCGTCGAAGCTACGATTCTAAGCGCTACTTTGAACGAAGGAATGAAGTTTGGTGTTGACTTGAATTTTATGGCTGGTACTCATTTAATTGGTACTTCGACAACTGAAGAGATTGGGACTACTGCCGCTGAATTAGTTACTACTTCAACTTCGCCTATTTCGCAAATAGCCGCAGGGGGGATTCCCGGTACAATGCTTGAGACTGCCGGCTTTACTGCTGCTATTGGAAGTAGCGGGCTGAGAATCGGGGTCAGCAGTGGCGATGTGGCTGCATTTATTACTGCTTTGGAAAGTGTCACCGACACCACGATCCTTGCTAATCCCAAGATCCTGGCGATCAATAAGCAGCTTGGCCAGGTTTACATCGGTACGAAGATTGGCTACATAGATCAAACCACACAAACGCAGACCTCGACGACCCAGAGCGTCCAGTTCCTCGATACGGGTACCAAACTGTCTTTCAGACCCTATATAGGTAACGATGGCTATATCCGGATGGATATCCATCCCAAGGACAGTTCCGGTACTTTGAAAGCCAATGATATACCTGACGAGTTCTCAGCAGAGCTGGCGACAAACGTAATGGTCAAAGATGGACAGACAATTGTTATCGGTGGCCTGTTTAGAGATGTTGTGGTTACAAGCCGCAGCCAGATACCTTTGCTCGGAGACCTTCCACTTATCGGAGGTTTGTTTAGAGGTACTAACGATCAAACTACACGCCAGGAAGTCATAGTATTGCTTACGCCTCATATTATAGATGAGCCGGAAGAGACAAATAGTGATGCCAGGGCTGATGATGTTAGGCGTAAGAGATTTGGCGCCAGGGATGAATTGCAGTGGATAGGCAGAGCGAGATTGGCTGAAGACCGTTACGCAATGGCTGCAAGATACTACATTGAAAATGATAACGAATCCGCGATGAGAGAGCTCGATATTGCACTTGAACTTCGCCCGACATACCTTGAGGCGATACGGCTGAAAGAAAAAATCCTCCACGAAACTGATCCTACTGCTGACCTGAACATCGATAGGATTATGCTCGAGGATTTTGAACGCAAAGATTCGGAAAGGTTTATGAGAAGATAAACAGCAGGCGATGTTGACTGTAAATTTAATCCCAATCCGGGATTAAAAAAGGATTGGAATTGTGTTTTTGAGATCGGTAAGAAACTTATATTTGATAGTCACGGCTGTTGTGGCTGTTAGCCTCCTTGCAGGGGGCCTCGCACAGTGGCTGGACTCTGGCGCGGAAGAGGGTGGGCGTTTCGCCGGTTATATGCAGCGGGTTCACGTTGCTTCGGCGTGCCACATCGTTGGGGCTGTGGGCGTGATTTGGCTTGGCTGGTATTGGATAAGACTGGCTGGGGCAATCACGTCCATAGCCAAACGCCTGAAGGCAGACAACATAATGAATTCCCGCTTCCGCGCAAATGACAAACCGAAAGCAAACGGGAATGCACTAATAGATGAATTGAGCGATGCTCTCACTGAGCAGATTGATGGTTACTCGAATGTAATAGGCGAACTCGAAAAGCAGGTTAGTGATTTGCAAATTCAGATTCAACTGACACAGCACCAAAAGGGACACATCGAGGCGATTATATACGGTATCCGCGATGCCGTTATTGTTGTTGATGAGTATGACAAGCTGTTGATGGCAAATGAAGCCGCCGGCAGACTTTTCAATTTTGATTTTACACGTTCACAGCATAAGCCGGTCGGAGACCTGGTAGGGCGGGACAAAAGTGAATTTGTTGATATCCTGAGCCACAGCAGACAAAGTAAGGCGCAGGCTACAAGGAAGGAAATAGAATTTCTTAAAGACGCCGAGCTAAAGACTTACGACTGCATTATTTCGTGTGTTTACGACCAGAAACAACAGGTATGCGGGGCCGTGGCGGTGTTGCACGACGTTACGCGTGAAAAGCAAATTCGGCAGATGAAAAATGATTTTGTTAGCCATGTCTCGCACGAATTGAAAACGCCGCTTGCTTCTATTACCGCCTATTCGGAAATGCTTGCTGATGGTGAAGCTAATGATGAACAGACAATAAAAGAGTTTTGTTCGGTGATTCAAAGCCAGGCAAAGAGATTGAATCGTTTGATTGAAGACATCCTCAATATCTCGCGTATTGAATCGGGCCTGGTAAAGGTAGAAAAGAAATCCGTCAGCCTGACAATACTTATCGAAGAACAGATGCAAATGATAAGGAGCTACGCCGAGGAAAAGAATATCGAGATTATCTGGCAAAAGCCGATTGTTTTCGACCAGGTACATGCGGATAAGGATATGATTTCGCAGGTTATTGTTAATCTGCTGAGTAATGCCGTTAAGTATACCCCTTCGGGAGGTTCGGTAGAAATTGAAACCGAGGTTGACGAGACCGAAAATCTGATACGGGTGAGTGTGACTGATACGGGAGTCGGGATTCCCGAAGATGAAGTTGAGCATGTCTTTGATAAGTTTTACAGAATTGATGCAAACAAAAAACAGGCAAAAGGCACGGGCTTGGGGCTTAACCTTGTTAAACAAATAGTTGAAAAAGTGCACGAAGGACGGGTGTTTGTCAGCAGTAAGCCCGGCGTGGGCAGTACGTTTGGTTTTGAGGTGCCTTTGGCAACCAGAGAAGTAGCCGAACCACTGCCTGTAATGAGCAAAGGATAGTTAAGAACAGCCCTGAATCTAATCCGCCTTCGGAGGATGCTTCTATCCCGCCGATAGCTGATAATATGTGTTTGGGGATCCGGAAAAATTTGTGGAGGAGTGTGATGTCGAAAAAGAGAGTTCTGATTGTAGATGACGAGATACATATCGTTCATGTCGTGGCGATAAAGCTGCGTAATAACGATTATGAGGTTATAACTGCGGAAAACGGAGCTGAGGCATTTAAGCTGGCGTGTAGCGAGAACCCCGATATCATCGTTACTGATTTTCAAATGCCGGTTATGACCGGACTTCAGCTTATTGAGAAAATTCGCCAATGCGACCAGACAAAAGATATACCGGTTATTATGTTAACGGCCAGAAGCTTTGCTATTGAGGATCAGCAAAAGGAAGATTTGCAGATATCCCAGTGTCTTAGCAAGCCATTCAGCCCGAAAGAGTTATTAGAGAACATCGAGGATATTTTATATCACCGGGCGGTAATTAGTCGCCAGGTATGAAGAGCGAAGCAGAATAACAGATGCAGGATACAAGATACGAGACAGGTTTATCATCCAATAAGACGAGCGGCCGCCTTACAAGCTCGCAATTGAGTGAGTTGGAGAGCTTTGGTGCCGAAATAAATAAACTCGGCGTTAATTTTGCAGTTTGCTATGCCGATGGTGAACTTGCATTGCTGTGCGACGGCACAAAATTCAAGAGCGACAAGAGGCTGATAATTGATAATTGTACGTCGGTTCTTGAAAAAGAGATTAAAGGTCAACAAATATCAATAATCGATAATCGGTTCTTGGCTGCTGTTCTAAAAAGGACCGGTCAACCTCTTGCGGTGGCCTTGATTGATTTAGGTGACAATTCGTTGCCTGTGATGCTTGATGAAAATCGCGATACGCAGTACGATATACACAGCACCCTTTTTAGCGAGATGCTTGGCCTTTTAGCCCGGCATTTTCAAAGCACTGTAGAAGCTGAAGAACAAATCGAAATGGTCGGCACCGAGTTGGCAAGGGTTTACGAGGAGCTGGTGCTGCTTCACAAGCTCAGCATAAATATGAGGGTCACTGAGCCCGGCGCTAACTTTCTGCAAATGGCTTGTGACAACTTAACTGATATTGTCAGTGTAGAGGGTATTGCAGTACTGCTGGAAAAGACCATAGACAATGAAAAACAATTGGTTGTTGCTGCAGGTTCCGGATTGATAGATATAAATGAACTAATGGCGGCTATTTTACATAGCCGGTTGACGGAGGAGATTAACAGCGGTAAAGAGGCGTTGCTGGATAGCGAAGTGGATTCTCCTTTCAAATATGATTGGCCGGACAGCATAAGAAATATTATTGCAGTACCTTTGTGCGGAAAGGACAAAGTCGAATCGCATCCAGGTAAAATCAACAGGGCCCAAAATGACAGCCGAATAATAGGATTGATGGTCGCGATAAACAGAATCGGAAAGCAGGATTTCGACAGTACCGATGCACAACTGTTTAACTCGGTGGCCAATGGATGTGCCGTATTTATTGAGAACGGAAGACTGTTCAATGAACTCAAAACGTTATTTATAGGTTCGTTAAAAGCGCTAACGCGTAGTATTGATGCAAAGGACCAGTACACAAGAGGACATTCTGAAAGGGTTGCGTTCATTTCTCGATGGATTGCTGAGAGACTCGCCGAGGAAGAGCCGCTCGAGGAAGAGCAGATACACAGAATTTATTTGGCCGGCCTCCTCCATGATATAGGTAAAATAGGGATAGACGAGGCCGTATTGCGGAAGAAGGGTAAGCTGACCGAGCAGGAGTATGAGTGCATAAGGAAGCACCCCTCGATAGGGGCGGGAATTTTACGTGAAATAAAACAAATGCATGACATTGTGCCCGGGGTATTGTATCACCACGAGCGCATCGATGGCAAAGGATATCCCGGTGGTTTTGTTGGGGAGCAAATACCTCTGATAGGAAAAATTGTAGGACTGGCGGATGGTTTTGATGCAATGACATCAAAGCGAACTTATAGGAATGCAAGAAGTGTCGAGCAGGCGCTTGAAGAGATAAAAAAGGGAATGGGCACGCAGTTCGATGAGAGAGTCGCCGGAGTATTTCTTAACAGCGATGTCTATCGGCTCTGGGATATTATTATACAGAATGGTCCCGATTTTATCGGGATTTATGGCAGCGGTAACTTCTCTGAATATGGTATTGCTGCTGTGGGGACACTAATCGGATGAGAATCAGAACACAGGATTACAACAATGTTACGGTCGTTGAATTGCAGGGTGAGCTGGACGGCGATTTTGCCGAAATGCTCAAAAATACTATCACCGAGATAATCACAACGAACAAAACCGGCTTGGTCCTTGATATGAGAAGTGTGGCGTTTATTGATAGTCGGGGATTGGAAGAATTGTTGTGGGCGAGGGATTACTGCAACGAGAACAAGCGTGGGATTAGATTGGCCGGACTTGATGAAAACTGTTCAAAAATCTTGGAAATCACTCGGCTTGAAAATGAATTCGATTGCTATGCCGAACTGTCTGAGGCCGTAAAGAGTTTCGAGTAGAAATAGTCTGTTGTTCGTATCTCGTACCTTTATAGAACGAGATAAGTGGGGGACAACTATGAGTCAAATAGCAGTAGAAAACAAGATGCAGCTTGGTCAGCTGCTGCTGGCCCGTGGTGTTGTCACGGACGAGCAGATTGAAAAGGCTCTAACCGAACAGAAAGAAAAGGGCCACCATAAGCTGCTTGGCGAGCTTCTCGTCGAGATGAATTATTGTACGGAAAACCAGATAGCTTCCGCACTGGCCGAAGCTTATGAGGTGCCTTATGCGCAGATTAGTCCGAAAATATGTGATCCAAAGATACTTGAGATTTTACCAAGGGAATTTCTCGAGGAACATATTGTTTTACCGCTGTTTAAGGTAGGTCATGTGCTTACTGTGGCAGTGAGCGAGCCCACAAATGTATTTTTGATAGATGAAATAGAGCGTATAAGCGGCTGTAAGATTCAGGTCGTCTGTTCGACGGCCAAGGATATAAGGGCCACATTGCAGATACATTTGCCCGCCGCAAATGTCTTTGTCATTGATGATATTATCGATGATGAGGGACTGGATGACTTTACTCTTATTGAAAAATGCACTGCCGATATTAGCAATCTCGAGGAGATTGCGGGCCAATCGCCGGTTGTAAGACTCGTCAATTATTTGCTTTATAACGCCGTAAGGGAAAATGCAAGTGACATTCATATAGAGCCGGATGATAAGAAGCTAAGGATCCGCTACAGAGTGGATGGTAAGCTATATGAAAAAATCTGTCCGCCTCATCAGATGCATTCGGCAATTGTTTCACGAATCAAGATTATGGCCGAGCTCGACATCGCTCAAAGGCGTCTGCCGCAGGACGGTGGTATCCACGTCTTGGTGGAAGGCAGGCCTATCGACTTGAGAGTATCAGTTATGCCGGGCAACTTTGGCGAAAAAGTAGTTATCAGAATTATCGACCCGCAGAAGGTACTTTTCAACTTCGAGTCGCTTGGGTTTACCTACGAAAATCTTCAGTTGTTCAGACAGGTAATACAATCTCCCAATGGTATAGTGTTGGTAACGGGGCCGACCGGTTCAGGTAAAAATACCACTCTTTACGCCGCTCTTGCTGAGTTAAACAGCGAAGAGGTCAACATTTGTACGGTTGAAGACCCTGTGGAATGCAATATGGCTGGTATTAATCAGTTTCAGGTAAGCGAGAACGCGGGATTTAAATTTTCAACGGCGCTTCGAAGTTTGTTAAGGCAGGACCCTGATATAATAATGGTTGGCGAGATTCGCGATGAAGATACGGCCAATATTGCGGTCCAGGCCGCCCTGACCGGACATTTGGTACTGTCAACTTTGCACACAAATGACGCACCCGGGGCCGTAACACGTTTGCTGGACCTGGATGTTGCCCCTTATCTTGTCAGTGCCTCGTTGATAGCCGTCTTGGCCCAGAGATTAGTGCGAAAGATATGCTCGAACTGCAAGACCGAATACGATCCGCCTGCCAGTGTTAAAAAAATCGTTGAAGAATTGGGCGGGAAAGTCACCAAATTTTACCGCGGTTTGGGTTGCAAAAAGTGCCGTAATACCGGCCATGTTGGTCGAATCGCCATTCAGGAGCTCTTTGTCCCGAACGAGGAAATTGCCGAAATGATTAATGAGCGGGCCAGCTTAAAAAAGTTAAGAAATAAGGCTCTTCAAAATGGAATGGTTCCTTTACAGTTGGATGGTATTGAAAAGGTAAAGGCGGGAATTATATCTGTCGAGGAAGCATTGAGAATAACCCCGGCAATTGATAATAGAGATAGTGTATAGCATATAGTAAAAGCTGGGAAACCGATAAATGACGGTGTTAGCAACAAAAACTCCAGATTCGCTTGGCGAAACCCGTGAACAGCCGGATAGTGAAACAACAGACACCTCCCCCCAAAAGTGGGCCAAACCGGCTGACCGTCATACCGTCGAGCCATTTAACCGTCTCCACGCGGCAAAGGTAAAACGATCAGAGCTGATACTGTTTACTACACAGTTAGCTGTGATGCTTGATAGCGGCGTGGCGCTTAGTGATGCTCTTGATGCTATTGCGGAGCAGGCCGAACAGGGCTCATTTAAGATGATAATTATGGATGTGGCGGAGACGATTAAGAGCGGCGAAAATTTTTCAAAGGCGCTGCTTGCCTATCCGAAGGTGTTCAATTCGATGTTTATCAGTATGGTCAGGGCCTCGGAAGCGTCCGGCGAAATGGTTGAAATGCTAAGGGTGCTCAGCGGCTATCTAAGCTTCGAAGCCGAAACCAGTAAGCGAATCAAAGGGGCGCTTACATATCCATTCATAATGGCGCTAATGGCTGTGGCGGCAACGGGGACATTGATGTTCTTTGTTTTGCCCAGATTTACGAAAATTTACGAATCCAGAGGGACTTCGCTGCCGAAAATCACTCAAATGCTTGTCGGCTTCAGTCAGCTATTGGGTAATTTCCGGGTGATGACAGTTGTCGTGACAGCACTGATATTTGTGTCCATAGCTTTATATTACTGGGTTCGGACATCGTCAGGCCGGCGGGTGATAGATTTTATTAAAATCCGAACACCTGTACTCGGAACGATGTTTGTCGATATGGTTGTGACCCGCAGTATGCGTATTATGGCGACAATGGTCAATACCGGGGTCAGTCTTTTGGACTCGATAGAGGTTATTGGCAGATCATGTGAAAATTACTATTTTCAACGGCTTTGGGCCATCACGGACGAAAAAATTCGTGACGGATACCAGCTGTCAGAGTCGATTCTGATTTCTATGAGCGACGAAAGCACCCCGATAGGCGAAAAGACCCGTATCCGTTCAAACCAGTTAATTGCACCGGGCGTTATCCAGATGCTTCGGGCCGGGGAAAAGAGCGGCAAGCTGGGCGAAGTCTGTAGTAAAATTTCAGATTTCTATGAGAAAAAGCTCGAAGCCTCGATCAAGAGCGTAATGGCCCTTATTGAGCCGCTAATGATAACAATTCTCGGCGCTATTATCGGGACAATTGCGATAGCGCTGCTGCTGCCGGTGTTTAGAATTTCCAGTGTAATCGCTCACTAATTCCACATTCGCAATTCTCAATTTTACTACTTCTCCCATCTCGTTTCTCCTGCGCATCTGGTAGCCGGGTTTTCTGGCTCTGTGCCGCCACACTGATGGCGGGCAAGCCCGCCAGGGGGGGCGTCTGCGACTTTGTATCCGGCTTCGCCAGAGGCTACGCCGCGACAAGTTCCGGCTTCGCCAGAGGCTACGCCGCGACAAGTTCCGGCTTCGCCAGAGGCTACGCCGCGACAAGTTCCGGCTTCGCCAGAGGCTACGCCGCGACAAGTTGGATTTTTTTGCCGATACTCGAAATCGCGGTTTTTTTTCCGGTGGAAATGGCAGTTCTGAGGATTGCGCAGATTAACATGATTGAGAAATGAAATTTTTTAAATTTTAAAAAATGGGGGGAAATTCATGTTTTTTCGGTTTCTTCTCGTGGGGATGTTTGTTTTTGGTCTATAAATAGATGTTGATTGGAAGCCTGGGTGGTTTGGGTAAAAGGGGCAAGAAAAAAATGGTGCAAAAACGTGCAAAAAGTTAACGGAAAGTTGACAAAAGTAAGCAAAAGCGCGCACTTTTTGTGCAAAATGTTGCAGAAATTTGACATTTTTGTATTTTAACATTATGTTAAACTGCGCAGGATATGAAAGCGTT
>JAOUFU010000141.1 GCA_029858035.1 Phycisphaerae bacterium | reverse complement strand
CTTTGCCGGCGGTGACATCACGCTGAACGTGGAGCACCACCTCGCTCATCCTGTAAACCGAATCGGCAACGTGGATTTGTACCAGGTGACACATCATGGGCTGGATATGAGCAACAACCCTGTGCTGCTGAAGGCGCTGGAGCCGACGGTGTGTGTTGCGATGAACGGGCCGAGGAAGGGGATTCAGCCGAAAACGTTCGGTGTGCTGAAAACACTGCCTTCTGTGAAAGCAATTTATCAAATTCATTACAATACCCAATACGGAGACGCGGGCAACACCGCGGCTGAGTTTATCGCGAATCCAAAGGAGAATCCAAACCAAGGCCAATATATCAAGGCCAGTGTATATCCTGAAAAGGGAGTCTTCACTGTTAGGATAGGGCCGGACGGGGCACCGAAAACATATCAAATTCAGTAAGCCCGGTAGCAGCAATTTTGAGTCGATTATTGCTTTTATTACAGTAATATCTTCAAACAATAAAGCTTACTATAGTTAATCACTGCATACGGCCCAGGTGTTGGCGGGCCTTTTGCAATTTTTGTGGAAATTTGTCGCTTCTAAACGCTATAGTCCATTTCCGCAAAATAAGCCAACCCCCAAAGCGAACCAGATGGTTGCGCCACGAACGATACCACCGCATCCAGCCCAATCGGATGTTATGAAAAAAGAATAAGATACCGGTGAACGAGAGAATATTTACAGGCACCAGAAACATGTATGCAAATTGATAGAACCTGCCCATCATTCTTTTGCTGATTTGCTGTATCTCTTCAGAGTTCAATGGTTCATCAGGTTCAAACAATGGAAAATTTCCATCATAATATTCCCAGCCAATATCCTCAAGGGGGTAAATCCGCTTTTGTCTTTGCAGCCTGTCCCGTAATTCCGTACCAGGGATGGGCACCGGCAGTAATATCTGAACTGTGTCAATTTTCGCCTTACGGATAAAATCCTTATAATACCCGGCCCGTTCATTGACAGACATTTTAAAACAGCCATTGTCCTGCAGAGGATAACAAAAGATAAACATGCCGTGCACAAAAAATCCGGTTTTGTGAAATGTTCTCGTCAGAGAAAGCATATCGGCCGACCTGATATGCTTGTTCATTGCCTTCAGTTCCTCCTCAATGGGGGATTCATAGCCGATGCATATTGTTCTGATGCCGGCATCCCTCATAGCAAAAAGCAATTCCTGGTCCCGTGCCTTGTCCAGTCGTATCTGGACCGTTATATTTAATCGTCTGCCGATACTTCGCTGATAATCCGCCAGCATCCTGCAAAGCCTTATCGTTTCGTCCCGTTGCTGGCCGAAAAGATCATCAACGATGAAAAACCTTTTGGCATTGTATGTCTCCACAAGAAGGCTGATGTGCTCGAGTAAACGTTCGGGCTCGGCATGCCTTGGTCTGCCCTTGACGGTACAAAATTCACAATCCATGCCGCAACCACGGATTCTCTCGACCGGAAAAAGTTTAATCTTGGCGTAGCGTACCAGCGAAAAATCCGGCAGCGGCAGCTTGTCAAAGTCCGTCAAGGATTCCCGTTTTGCAGTGAAAACAGGTTCGCCATTTTTCAGATAAGCAATACCTTTGATTTCACTTATGTCCTGATTGCCTTCTATGGCCTGCAACAGTTCTTTGATTGTTTCTTCGGCTTCGCCGAGAATAATATAGTCAATACCTGAAGATAGCGCTTCGGGTATGGTCTCTTGCACGAAATGCTGTCCGCCCGAGATAGTGATAATTCCCTGTTTCTTGTAGAAATTCGCTATTTGATACAGTCTGGGGATGGTGCTGGTCAAACCCCCATATAATCCAACTACGTCCACCGGCCTTTGCCTCTGTAAAAATTCATGGTCGGCACCCATTGTCTCCGACCGCGGCCCGAATTTGCCGAGGTTATTTTCATCAATGACCTCAACATCCCATTTTTCCATTTTGTTGGCTGCACTGGCTACACAAACAGGACCTAAAGCCGTTGTCCTTCTGGCTATGCGTGAATAAATGTTAAAGGCCGGATACGCTGGAATCACAATCCTTAACCGATATCTTCTCTTAGAGGAATCCAGCATAGTAAAACCCTATCGATACCTTACCTACCCGAAAGCCAAATAAACCGGATAACTCGAGTTACCTGGCATCCGTAAACAAAAAGAGACTTGTTTGGTGAGTTATTCACAATGAAATACTTCTTCCATATTCATCCACCATTCCCCCTCGGCTTTGAATACAATCGGCCGCAAACAGGGCATGCAGACGTCCCACCATTTCTGTGTCTCCGGGTCAGCGGCCATCTTCTTCAAATCAGCATCAAAATCATCACCGAGATATTCGAAATAGCTAAAAAGATAAAATTGTCCGTCTTCAAGTTCCCCAAGATAGATTGAATAGTTGCGTATGTTCCATCCTTTAATCATCTTTAATATATCCGGTCCAACATCTGCCTGAAGTTTTTTATATTCTTCTATTCTCTCTTCTTTGACTCTAATTACCATCCCATAACGTTTCACCTGGCTCATATCTGTACAACCTCCAATGACAGCTATCAGAAACAATAAAATCTTTGTGAGCAGCGACCAATCCCTTTATTTTAATTATCCTTACTGTTTACGACACAATATAGCACAATCTTAACGACTGACGCAATTGTGTTCAATAGATTAATCCTAAACCACACCGGCTGGATTTGGCTTGTTTCGGAGTAGATTGGTGCAGTATACGCATAAAAAAAGGCCCTGCCATTTTGCAGGGCCTTTCGATTCTTTCAAGCCTTGTCGTTTGTCTAAACCGGGGTTACGTTGGTCGCACATGGGCCTTTTTTGCCCTGTCCAATCTCGAACTCAACACTCTGGTCTTCATCGAGCGATGCATAGCCCGAGGTCTTGATCTCCGAATGGTGGACAAACAAGTCTTCGCCGCCGCCATCCGGTGAAATAAAACCAAATCCCTTACTTGAATTAAACCATTTTACTTTACCTGTACTCACTTCTACTTCTCCTTGGCCTGTTGAGAGGCCGCATAAATAGTATCTCTCGTTCTTAATTTATTGGGGGATACTCCTGAGAGATGGAAGAATATTCTCCACTAAAAAACTCATTATAACATAATAACCGATGTGACGCAAGGAATAAATTAAAAAAATTCATCCTTTTCAAACAAGAAGCTATTGATACCGACTGCACCTCAAAAACCCTCATAATTCCATCTAAAACACCACTTCCATCACTTTTTCTCCCGCAAATTCAACCCAAAAGGTTTTGTGGAGATGTGGTTTGTGAGGGCGAAAAAGCTTATAATAATAGTTGTAAAACTTTACAGGATTTTTATATTAATATCGATATGACGCAGCGGTGTAGCCGGATAGGTATAAATTTGGAAATACCAGATAATATATATTGGATGGTACGAAAGAGACTTTACACAATGGGAAAAGATGTCCTAGTCAAAACCGTAGAAGATACTCTCATCACCGGTAAATTACCAATCGTTATTCTCGGGCCAAAAGGAACAGGTAAGACAGTGCCATGCGACTATATCTGATAAATCCGTCAAATTCGCTTGTCAGCATCGTCAACGTCAAGGAGAGCCGCTGGAACCGTTATCGCGTGTGGAAACCGCTCAGCCTTATGGTTCTCGCGGGTCTGACCCCGCCGGAGTGGGAAATCTCGATCGTGGACGAGAACCTCGGCGCACCGGACTACGCGGCAATGCCTCCGCCGGACCTGGTGGGCATTACCGCTTTCACATCGCAGGCGAACCGCGCCTATGAAGTGGCTGCTCACTTCCGCCGCCTCGGAGTGCCCGTCGTCATGGGCGGCATTCACGCAACCATGTGCCTGGACGAGGTCATGGAGCACGCGGACTCGGTCGTCACGAGGGAAGCTGAGAGCATCTGGCCGCAGGTCCTGGAGGACGCCCGGCAAGGCTGCATGAAGCGCGTGTATGACGGAGGGCTTGCCGAGATGAACGATGTGCCGCTGGCCCGTCATGATTTGCTGGATTCGGGATATGCCTTTGGAGCAATTCAGACCACACGCGGTTGTCCCTTAAACTGCAGCTTTTGCAGTGTGACGGCATTTAACGGAGCCCGCTACCGGCAACGCCCAATTCCTGATGTCGTGCGGGAATTCCAATCGATCCGTGAGAAACGTGTTCTGGTGGTGGACGACAACCTTATCGGAACGCGCCCTGAACACATCGCCCGTGCCAAGGACTTGTTCCGTGCTATGGCAAAAGCGAACCTGCGAAAGGAATGGGTTTCCCAGGCCACCATTAACTTCGCGGATGACGAAGAACTTCTGGTGTTGGCCGCAAAGGCCGGGTGCAGAGGCGTCTTCATTGGCTTTGAGTCCCCCACGCCGGAAGGGATTCGGGAAATCGGTAAGAAATTCAATCTTCTCAAAGGCCGGGATTTCCGCGTCTCAGTACGGCGAATACAACGGCACAACATTCTGGTAGTGGGTTCGCTTATCATCGGTTTGGATATAGACGAACCAGGCATCGGAAAACGTATCGCCGAGGTGGCCCGTCAGTACGGTCTGGACAATCTCAACGTGCTGTTTTTAACTCCCTTGCCCGGCACACGTTTGTGGAACCAGATGAAATCGGAGGACCGCATTGCCCTCGATATGTTCCCACAAGACTGGAAATACTACACACTAACCCTCCCTGTAGCTCGGTATAAGAATTTGTCTCTGGACGGCGTCATAGAAGAAATGATCTCGTGCGAACGAGACTTCTATTCCATGCCGCGAATTTTGAACAGGGTCTTGGGAAACTTATGGCATCGCCGCCAGCCGCTGATCAGTTTGGTGGGCAATCTATCATACAGGAAAAATCTCAGACTAAACAGTAAGGCATACGCGGACTTCAAGCGTTACTGGGACAATAGGCACAATTGTGTAAAGCAGACCCGAAGGGCCGAAGTCGAGGAACCAATTGAATTCCATCCCTGATATAACAAAGGTTTATTTTTACCCAATTTTAGACGATTCAGCCTTGCTGAGAGCGAATTTTCTTGGCAATTCGAGTTGATTTATGTAAAGAATGAAGACGTTATTAGGAGAGTTTGTGTTTTTTAATCGTGTAAATGGGAAATATCAGCTTAATTTTATGTAAGCTGGCCGGTATAAGGGAAGAATGGATCCTGAAAAAAATGCTGAACCTCTTCAGGCGGTCGGTGGTGTGCAGACTCCGCTTGTCTCGAGGGCGGCGGGCACCATAACGAGGAGCCTGGTGACGCATGTGGGCTCGATCGTCGCTTCTTGCGGTGCCCGCGCGGTTCTTGTCTACGCCGATGCACTTAAGGAAGATGGACTCTCTTTGCTTGAGGAGTTCCCTTGCGAGGTCTTCTTCGTCACAAAGACGCCACGGCAGGAGAAACAGCAGGAGGAGAAAGGAACACGCTTCATTCGCGTGCCGGACGTCCCCCTGTCCCGTCTCGGACAGGTGAAGATCGCCGTCTTCATGGCCTTGACGAAGGGTCTGGTGTCCCGAGGGGATCTCGTTGTGTGTCTCTCTGGTTTCACCGCGAGCGGCACGCTGGACACTCTGGTCGTGACCGAGGTCGGAAGTGAGTTCGAGATGCTCGCCCCTCTGGGCCCTGAGGAGGAACCGTCCCTGGACTCCGGGCCTGAGGTGATCGAGCGAGTCCTGGAGGTGGCGACAACCTTGGGCAACGAAGGTCGGGAAAGAAAGCATGTGGGAGCGATCTTCGTGGTAGGGGATGCAAGCCGTGTACTCTCGATGTCGAGGCCGTTGATTCTGAACCCGTTCCGTGGCCACCCCGAAGAGAAACGGAACATCATGGACAGGGGTTTCGAGGAGACGATCAAGGAACTCTCGACCATCGACGGGGCATTCGTCGTGCGGGGCGACGGGGTTGTCGATAGCTGCGGCGTGCTTCTGAAGACAGCCGGTCAGGAAGAGTTCGAACTTCCACGAGGCCTCGGCGCGCGACATCACGCCGCGGCAGGGATCACTGCTGTCACCAGAGCCACCGCTGTGACGGTAAGCGAGTCCACTGGCAACGTCATGGTTTTCAGGGGAGGCAAGGCGATTCTGGAGGTGGAGAATATCAGGTTGGGAGGATCTCCTGCGCGTGGAACGGATCTGCGACAGGAGTAGCGGCGGATCGCGCCCTGTATCAGGCCATCGGAAGCCCTTCAATAACACTCACTATTAGTATTGATGTTGAATTTGACCTCAAAAGACTTGTGGAATATATGCGAAAAAGATTACACGTAACACAGCATGGTAAAGCGGATGAAATTGGAAAAACAGGCATAGTTTGGTCTCATGGACGTTATGATTTTGTGTATGACGATGATTCACGACTTCTACGAATATCACATAAATATGGCCATAAACGAGAAGATACAAGATCTGTATTAAGCATAATAAAGATAATGATTAGTTATGCCAGAGATTACATAGAGGAAGTCAAGAAATCTTTAGAGGAAAGTACCAGTACCACAGAAACAGAATGACACATATCTCCTATGTGCTTAAGTGTGGTGGATAGAGCTTAATCTGACATTCCCATCATTTTTCTCTTTAAGTTTTCGTTCAGTGTTTTTCTTTCACAAGTGTTAAGTAATGTCAGCTATTATCTGGTTGATTTCTTGTATGAATAAATGTACCTATAGGGCTGCTTGTAGCCGAATTAGAAACAGGCGGGTTACATCAATAGATAGATGTTTTTTCTCTTGTGAATTTCTCCGCCCTGCCTGTAACTAATTCTCTTTCTTCTCTGATAAACTTGATATGTTGCAGTAATGCCCAGGCGCTGTTGTTCCATTGCATCTGGAAACCTCTCTGGTGGGCCTCTTTTTCCATCGCAAGGCGCTCACTTTGGTTGAAGACTAAAAAATCCAGTGCTCTGGCTATTTGTTCCACTGAAGCTTCACCGGGATCGACCAAAATACCTCTGGCATATCTGCCGATGACAAGGCCATTCGGACAAGGTTTGTTTGAATGAATGAGCTCCAGAGCACAACTAAATTTGGTTGCTATTGCAACTCTGCTGGAGCCTAAAGTGTCAGCTAATACACCGCTTGATGTCTGGAACATGTTGAGATAAGGAAGCACCATAACGTTAGTCGCACCATAAAGTTCCAGGAAAGTACTTTCATCCAAAAAAGTGTCGAGAAAAACAATGTCGTGCCTTCTAAAATCGAGACCCTTTAGCTCTTTGGCCTTGCACGATTTCAGTCTGGACTCTTCCAGCACTTTAGCCAGTATTGCTTGATAATCTTGGTAATCTCTGCCTCCGGCTGCTCGGATAAAATCCGGATGGCATTGACCTGCAATTAAATACACTATTCTTTCCCTTTGGCTGTCTGTACAGGACTCTTCCAAAAACCTTCCGTATGCTCTAATGCTATACTGGATTCCCTTATCAGGGGACAATAGCCCCAGCGTGGTAACGAGAAGAAAGTCTTTCAGACCATATTTTTCTTTGATTGACAATCGGTCATATTCAGAAGGATGTTGCATTCTGATTCCGTGGTCAATGTGCTTGAGCTTTAAATGGTCGATTTCATAAGTTGATGATTTTAGTGTTCCTATGGCACTTTCTGAGGTCAGAATAAGGCCGTCACTAAACTTAGCCAGTTCCTGTAACGTCTTTTTTTGATGGTCGTTCGGCTCGTCGAGTACAGTGTGAAGGCAAACAAAAGTAGTGGGCCCCTGACCACTAAACGCTTTTGCCATGTCTACAAAATTAGTGCCCCGGCCACTCTCTCCATTCGTATCCGGATCAAGACCGTATTCATGCTGCAATATAACAATGGTCGGATTTGTACTTTCTTTTGCTCTGGTTATTATATCTTTAATCGCGAAACTCCAGGATTCAGGGTTGTATTGGTCAATAACAAGGTCCACGGGAACATTATATGGCCCATTACCGTTATCGATTGCTGCAATTCTTATGTGACCAACTTCACCTGTAAAATGTTGGAGCGCACCAGCCAGGTCACGTGAAAATGTGCCGATCCCGCACCTTCTCGGTGGATACGTAGTTACAATTCGGATATCATAAGGCATACTAACCGACCTTTACCTATTATCCAGCTCGCCACCGGTTAGGTGGCTTTACCTAAATAACAGGC
This sequence comes from Phycisphaerae bacterium, assembly GCA_029858035.1. Taxonomy (GTDB): domain Bacteria; phylum Planctomycetota; class Phycisphaerae; order Sedimentisphaerales; family Anaerobacaceae; genus CS2-K091. The sequence continues at coordinate 1,375 of JAOUFU010000141.1, read as the reverse complement.
TATGATGCTGAGAAACAAACGTCAAGGCTTTTCTCCTGAGTCAAAACAGAAGAAATAACGGCTAATTTCATGGTAGCTTGATTAAATCTGAGATTTCCTATTTAACGCCGTTTGAAACAATTTTTTGCTTTTTGATTCTGTCATAATATCAAAACTTTCCCGAATTGCACCCATCTGCAGTCTTTTTTATAAATTTTGTCGCCAAAGTTACCCGAAACGCAAATTGTTGCCCTTAAAAAGCGGGGGTTTCTTTGGGCGGCGGATTCTTTCTTGCTTTGTGCCGTGATATGGGGTAGAATTCTCTACTCACTTAAATTTAGGAAAGGGTAAATTATGAAATCACACTATCGCAAAAGCATTTGTAAATTGGTCGTGTTGGCCGGGCTTGTTCTTGCTGCGCCGCAGCTTGTATGCGCGACGGCGCTGGATGATTATGTAAAAAAGCCTGATGCGAGCTATAAGTACAGCCTTGTCAACACAATCGAGGGCAGGGGCTATACGGCTTATGTCCTGGATATGACGTCGCAGTCGTGGCGGAGCGAAAAAGAGGTTGACCGGACGCTTTGGAAGCACTGGCTGACGATAATCAAACCTGATAAGGTCAAAAGTGATATCGGCCTGCTTTGGATAAACGGGGGCAGTAACAATAACGATGCTCCGAAGAATGCCGACTTTATGATGGTTCAAATAGCGCAAGGCAGCGGAACGGTCGTTGCCGATTTGCGGATGGTGCCGAACCAGCCTTTGAACTTTCCCGATGGAGGCCGGCCTCGGTATGAAGATGCGATTATTGCTTACACTTTTGATAAGTGTATTACGACCGGCGACCAGACGTGGGCGCTGCTGCTGCCTATGGCCAAAAGCGCGGTGCGGGCGATGGATACGGTGCAGAACTATCTTGCCTCTGACGCCGGCGGGGGGATTGAGATAAAAAAGTTTGTCGTTTCGGGCGCGTCGAAGCGGGGCTGGACGACGTGGCTGACGGCGGCGGTCGATAAGCGCGTCGTGGCGATTGCCCCGGCGGTCATCGATGTGCTGAATATGAAGAAGTCGATGAGGCACCACTTCAGCGCCTATGGATTTTACGCACCGGCGATTCACGACTACGAAGAGATGAAGGTTTTTGACAGGCTCGGGACGCCCGAAGGCGAGTCGATGAGGAAACTTGTGGACCCGTATGAGTACCGCAGCCGGTATACGATGCCCAAGTTCCTGGTAAGCTCGACCGGGGACCAGTTCTTTCTGCCCGATTCGGCGCAGTTTTATTATGATGATTTGCCGGCTAAAAAGTACCTGCGATACATCCCCAATACCGACCACGGCCTGGACTTCAGCGCCGCGGCAAGCCTCTTGTTGTTCTATAAATCTATCCTCG
>JAOUFU010000202.1 GCA_029858035.1 Phycisphaerae bacterium | reverse complement strand
TATCACTCGCCAATCAGACCATTGAAAAAAATATGGCCCTTCAGGTGAAATACGATACAAACAACGTCCACGTGGACGATATCGTGAACGTTACTGTGGTCGTCCGTTATTTTGGCCAGGCCGGTGAGTCCGGAATGATGATTGTCGATGTAGGTGTCCCCACAGGATTTTCTCCCGTACAAGAGTCCTTCGACGCCCTGATTGAGGCAGGCTTTGTAAGCAGGGTCGAAGTGGCTGGGCGGAAGGTCATACTTTATGTCGATGGCCTGACCAGCGGCGAGCAGCGTACATTCTCGTTCCAGGTCAAGGCACGTTTCCCTGTACGAGCCATCATCCCCGACAGTAAAGCATATCTTTATTACGAACCAGACATACGCGCCGAGGACCAGGGCAAAAAAATCACAGCAGGATTCCCCGATGCCGGTCCTGACAAGACTGTCTACGCCGGCCCTGATGGCTTTGCCCAGGTAACTCTCGATGGCACTAATTCGTTCGAAGGCAATATTGACGGGCTGACATTTAATTGGAGTTGGTTTGTCGACGGCAACACGTTAACTGCAAGAGGTCCCATAGTCACAATTCAATTACCCGCTGGCAGGCACATCATTGCGCTAATTGTAAACGACGGTATTCGTGATTCTGCACCGGACCACACAATTATAAATGTGATAGATTCAATGGAATTGCCTCTAAACATATCCCCAAAGGTAATTAACCGTATCAGCCGTTTACCAAAACTGTTTGCACTGCTGCGTTTGCCTGAAGGTATCACCCAGGACCAAATCGATCCAAATCAGACACTTTTACTTCATCCACTTAATATTGAACCCGAACATCAACATATTATTCAATCAGGTCTAAGCGGCAATCAACATACGAGCATCTTTGCTTTCTTCAATAAGGCCGACCTGATCCACGCTGTAACCGATGACGGTAGGTTGGAATTGAATCTCGTCGGTCAATTAAAGACCGGTCAATACTTCTATGGTACTGACACTGTCAGAATAATCAGTGGCGGCAGTGGACTTAGTAAAGGTCATAATGATTAAATTGTTCTGATATTTGGCTTGTATATTCAGGGAAGGAGAGGAGTAAGGAAGGGCTGGAGTTTTGTAAAACTACCGGCCCTTTTTATTGTTTACTGACCTTATACCCGAACAACTGTAGAACCCAAGCAATTTATTTGTAGAAAGTACAAAAGTAAAAAAGCCAGATCCTAACAACAGCAGAATCTGGCTTCGGAGGAGGGTGATGAAAAGCAATATAATGCAAAATTTCAAATAATTACACCAGACCTCTAATTTCTTCTATTATACCTATATTTCTATAAATCGAGAAATTATCCAGAATTTCTTTAAGAAAAATACAAAAAACCGACTTTTTTTTACCAAAAATCAACCTTTAATTGGTTAAAATCTTAAATATTTTTACTTTTTCTTTGAAAATAGCTAAATTCAGCCCAAAAATCAATATAGTTTACGCTTGATAAACCAATTTTGTTCTCATATTTTAACCTATAAGCTGTTATTAATTTCTCAGAAATCAGAATAATCATTATGGATACTAAAATTACACTTTCCGATCTTCTGGCTGAAAAACGCCAAAATCACAAGATTGTTGCGGTTAGCTGCTACGACTATACCACGGCAAAACTCATCTCTCAAACCAGTGTGCAGATGATATTGGTGGGCGATTCCGCCGCCCAGGCTATGCTGGGCTTCGATTCGACCCTGCCGGCTACGATGGATTTTATGGTTGCAATAACCGCTGCTGTTCGTAGAGGGGCGCCGAATGTATATCTGGTTGCCGATATGCCGTTTCTATCCTATCAGGTAGGCAAATCTGAGGCGGTGAGGAACGCCGGCCGATTCGTGGTTGAAGCAGGTGCTCAGATGGTAAAAATCGAAGCTGGCGGAGCATATCTCGATACAATAAAAGCTGTAAGCGATGCTGATATGGCCGTCATGGCCCACATTGGAATTAGGCCTCAGACCATCAGTAAAATTGGTCGCTTAAAAGCCGAGGCCACCACCGCTGAGATGGCTTTGGAGTTGATGGCCCTTGCCGAACAGATGATACAGGCTGGCGCCAGTGCGCTCCTGATTGAAGGAACCGCTGCAGAAGTAGCCGAGATTATAACAAAACGCTCTGAGCTGCCGGTAATCGGTTGTGGTTCCGGGCCGGGATGCGATGGCCAGATATTGATTGCTCCCGATATCCTGGGATTGACACAGGAGCCGGGCCCAAAATTCTCAAAGAATTACGGCAGTCTGGCTGATGATATAATCAAGGCATTTAATAACTACAGCAAAGAAATAATCAGCGGCATATTTCCTGATAAAGCGCATAGTTACCACATGAAAGCCGGCGAGATTGAGAAGCTGCAGGAACTGCTGAAAAATAAACTTTAAGTGAGACTTTTCACACTAATCGTTCAAAATCTTCCGAAACGATACCTGAAATCACAAAGCATCTTTATGAACAAAGGGCTGCAAGTTCAATTCCTGCAAGCCCGTTGTTGAACGTGCATATAACAGGATAGAAGAACTTTAGTCATCAACATTCTCTAACGGCCGCGTGACATTAACTTGAAAGACCGTAGTTGTTCCACCGATCTCATGTGCCGCAACGACAAGGGGGCATTTGTGCGGACTCCGGTTCGCCGGGATAAACAACAGGCATTCTGTGCCGAGGTCACCTGCCTCAGGACTTTCCGGATCTTCCTCAAAGTTACGGTTATTAACATAATCGAGGAACACCGGATTGGCTGGATTGCTCACGTCATACACCATGATGCCGCTTATGCGTTCAATGCCGACAAACACAATCGTATGTCCATAAATCTTGCCGACAACAACGTGCTCTGGATCCAGGATGGAGAAGGAACGGCCGCCAAAAGAGTAAAGGCTCGTATAGTTGCTATTGTTGTCTTTTGTTACCTGAAACGCCTTGGTAACATTGAGGCGACCAAGATTCTCATCCTCTTTAAGCACTCCAATTTCCTCGGGTGTACCAAACACCTCTGCGAGGTCCAGCTTGCCAACCTTTTTTTCCTCAAAGTGACGTAGGCAAATCTGTTGCCATTGCTGAGCGAGATGTACTCGGGTTCCAGGTCCTGATGGCCTGTTATTGTGAAAAGTATATGATGAAAAGGAGCGGGAATTGGGCCGAAACGATAAATATTCCGGCGCTTTACTCATCTCCTTCCGGACTAGACATGATATAGGCGAGAATGTCGCTTAGATTAGCTGTTGCGACAGCTATGACACAGTCGGCGGCACCATAATAGAGGTGAAGCTGGTCGGTTTCCTTATGAACAACAGCACCTGTGGGAAATACAACATCACCGACGTCACCAATACGTTCGTAAGTAGCTCGCGGCCCTAAAAGCCATTCCTTGCCTCGACGCAGGACTCTCCACGGCTCCTCCAAATCCAGCAGGGCCAGGCCGACGCGGTATATTGAGCCTGATGCAGTCATGCGGACACCGTGATAGAATAAAAGCCAACCTTCCGGAGTCTCTATGGGTTGACAAGCAAGACCTACTCTATGGCCGTCCCAATAAGCATGACGAGATCTAATCAGTAATCGGTGATCACCCCAATGTTTCAAATCAGGTGAAAAGCTTAGCCACATGTGCGCCTCACCTCGAACGACGGGCCGGTGAATCAGGGCGAATCGTCCCTTGAATCTGCGAGGAAAAAGGCAGGCATCTTTGTCCTCCGGAGGCAAAAGGGAACCCAGACGCGCAAAAGTATTAAAGTTTTTAGTTATTGCCAGCGAAACTACGGGACCACCTTCACTAAATGAGACATATGTAATGGCGAATTGCTTCTGCTCCTCGAGCCATATAATTCGAGGATCTTCCAGACCGAACTTTTCCTCACGAGAATCCGGATCAGCTTCAAGGGTTGGGGCAGGGTCGATTTCCCAGTTCGTGAATCCATCGGGACTCCGCGCAACCGTCAAATGTGAAAAGCCCCGCATGTCCTCGACGCGAACCAACAGAAGGGTCTCTGTGTTCAACTTGACCGCCGCAGGATTAAAGACCGCATTTGTCGGGTAGGGCCAATCTTCTTGTGTTAATATCGGATTATTCTCATACCGCTTAAAGAGATTGTATGCTTTTTCCTGTTGTAAAAACCTGGTCATCGTTTCAGCCCTAAAATAGCAAGGTAATAAGAATCACATAAATGCAAAAGCCCCATTTATTCTTTTGCACCGGTGCTCTTTGGCTATTATCTAATTTAAATCGGCAAAATGAACATTTGAATGTAAATCAAAGTACGAATTTTTATCGTATATTCTGTCTATATCGCGTATTCAGCAACAAATCACGACTTTATGCTTTTACCAGCTGTGTTTCGTATAAACTTTGATACAATGGGCAGGTTTGTATCAATTCATCGTGCTGACCCTGAGCGATAATTCGCCCTTCATTCATTACTACTATCACGTTTGCGCTAATAACGGTACTGAATCTGTGGGCGATTATAAAACTCGTCCTGCCCTTCATAATCTTTTCGATCGCCCTGTGAATTTTGGCTTCGCTGTCCGCATCAATATGACTTGTGGCCTCATCGAAAATCAGAATTCCAGGATTCTTCAAAATCGCCCTGGCGATGACGATTCGCTGCAATTGACCGCCACTAAGGCCGGCACCATGTTCTCCTATCACCGTATCATAGCCATCCGGAAGCGGAGATATAAATTCGTGGGCAAATGCACCTTTTGCTGCGGAAATCACTTCTTCTCTCGTTGAACCGGGCCTGCCATACGCGATATTGGCTGCTATAGTATCATTGAACGTAACCACATTCTGTGTGACCAATCCAATCTGGCTTCGCAAACTAAACAGTGTTGCTTCGCGAATGTTCTTGCCGTCGATCAAAATACGGCCACTGTCGGGATCATAAAACCTCGGTATCAAATTCGCAAGTGTTGTTTTGCCTGAGCCGTTTGGCCCTACGATAGCAACAGTATGCCCCGCTGGCACAGAAAGATTAACTTCCTTCAAGGCTGGCGTCTCCGCCTGAGGATAGGTAAATACAACATCTATGAATTCGATTCTATCTTGCAGGGGCGCAAGCTCAAAAGCGTCCGGAACTTCCACTTCCGGTTGCTGGTCGAGGACAAAATACACACGCTCTGCCGCCGCATTGGCCTGTTGGACCTTGTTCCACACATCGCTGGTCTTTCTGAAGGATTCGGCTGTAGCTCCCAGGGCGATCAGAAATGTAAAAAATTCAGTTGGTGTCATTTTATTTTCATAGACCCATTGTGCCCCCAATACCAGGCCGACTGAACCTGCTATCATACCAAGCGTTTCCAGGATTGGGCCTGCCATCGAATCCAGCTTTGCTATCCTGAACTGCTGCCTCAGCAGCTTATGGTTGACGGTGATAAAATCCTGCTGTTCATATGGTTGACAGTTATAGACCTTTACGACTTTTATAGCACTTATAACCTCTTGCAGTTTGCCGAGCATCTTCGCCCAGCTTTGTAACGTTTTCCTCGTTGCGCGTTTTATTTTTTTGCCGAGTTTGCTGAGCGTATAAAGAGCCAGTGGTGCACCACACAAAAATATCAAGGTAAGCTTATAATCGATTGCCATTGCAACGGCAGTCATTCCGACAGCCTTGAGAGGCTCGCGAAGTGCCTTGCCGAATATCATTTTTAATCCGCTTCCTATTGCTGTGGTGTCACGTATCAACCTGCTGACAGTGTCGCTGGTGCCTTGGTCGGTGAAAAAGCCGGCTTCAATTTCCATGGAATGAGCAAACATGTCCTCCCGCAAATGAGCTAATGATGTGTCCACTACTTTCTCCGCTGTATAGTCCTGGTAGAACCTGGCTGTGCAGCGAATGACTGTAAATACTGCCATCATCAGTATGATAAAAATAACCGCTTTTCTGGCATTTTCTCTGCTCTGTTCTCTGGGCACGAAGCCTATTGCCTGCTGGATAAAATCGGCATAGAAGGGTTTCCGACCTGTAGCTATTTTCAGTTCCTTATTCTCCATCCGACTTTCGGCGTTAAGCCGCTTAAAGAGAATCGAAAGCTTAGTATTACTCTCTGCAGTAGCAAGTTTCTCAAGCAATTGCGTCGAAGGTACCTTGCCGGCAGCCTCTGGAGCAGAGGGTGTGCTTAGCACACTGACAATCACATCGCCTTGTTCCAGTCCTGCTATGGCCGCATGACCCTTCTCTTCAACGGCAGTAACACGAAGATGATAGACAACATTAGGGTCGGACATATCTATCTTGTCCGGCACATAAAAACTTATTCCGTATCTGTCTTTGCTAATTAATCTGTCGACCCAGCCGTGCAGCCCTTCCTCGCCCATCATCACTTTCAAAAGTGGAAGGATCGTTCCTATACTGAACGCAAACAGCATGCCTATCATCATCGCACTTACTACGATGACGACCAGCCGGTGCCATTGAGGCCAGATATATTTGAATATTCGGTTAAAAGCCTTCATTGCTCGTTTATCTTTTCTTGTATCTCGTTTTGTGCTGTCTTGAAGCTCCACGAGTTACAGCGCGAAAACAATAGCAGACTCAGCACTGCCAGTCAAGAACAAAGACTTTCTTGACTAAAAAATGTATTTTTGCTATATCTTTGCTCTTTTAGGAATCAGCCGAATGAAAATCGACCATTTAATCCTGGGTGCCTTTGAAACCAACTGTTTTGTCCTTCGCGGCACTGACACAGCCAAAGACTGCCTCGTTATTGATACCGGCCTCCAGGCAGACCGGCTTGTCGAGTTTCTTAAGCAGCATAATTTAAATCCTGTAGCCGTGGTTCTAACTCACGGCCACCCCGACCACGCTGCCGGTGTGGCCGCTTTACGAAAAAGCTTTCCGGACATAAAGGTTTGTATCCATAAACTCGATGCCGATATGTTAACAGGAAAGCAGAGCAATTTCGGCCTTTTAATGGGAGTAACATCCGACACCGGGCCGGCTGATGTGCTTCTCGAAGAAGAAGGAGTAATTGAGCACGCCGGCATAAAGCTGCACGTCCTCCACACCCCGGGCCATACATCCGGCGGCATCTGCCTGTATTCAGAGCAAGAAGGGATTGTTTTTACTGATGACACATTATTTGCCGACTCCGTCGGACGGACAGACTTGGGCGGAAATATGGCTCAGCTAATTAAGAGCATAAGGGAAAAGCTTTTTACACTGCCCGATGACACTAAGGTTTATCCCGGCCACGGACCAACAACCACAATTGCACACGAAAAACAATACAACCAATTCCTGAAATAGCCCAATTTTTGATCAATATTATTCTAATCCCCGGATTACTCCATAAGACTCTTGACATATTCGATTGTCTCTACGACAAGGGGATACACTCGACTTTGTTCTTCGCAGTTTATTATCCAGTCATTTTTGTCAGGCTCTCCGGTGTTTGCACAGCCATTAGTCTTTAGTAAAATGTCGTTTTCAAGTTTATCTAAGGCACTGGTATAGTCACCTTCATCTATCATCTCCAGTGCTCCATTTATCTTATTCAACAAAGCTTTCTTCATGTTTTCATTCTTCAGGCTTTCAGGGGCGAGCATTATATCTACCGCATCAGCAAGTGTACCCTGGAGTGAGGTTTCCAAATTAGACCAATTGCTCTCTATGCCTACTGTGTTTCTGGCTTTTACACTATACCAATAGCGTTGGCCTAACTCCAGCCCGATAAACTCAAAGCTCGTTTCGGTAATCCAGCCGCTGTTGTAGATGATGCT
>JAOUFU010000140.1 GCA_029858035.1 Phycisphaerae bacterium | reverse complement strand
AAGTGGCTGTCGAACCTGTGACCCTTAATTTTGCAATCGGCCTGCTGCAGAGGCATTTTGAAATGCCGCTGAATATGGTCAATGTCCCCGTCCTTGCAAAAGAACGCGGAATAAGCATCGACGAGACGAAAAATATAATGGCCAAGGACGTGGCCGCAAGTTTCAGCGCCAAAGTAGTTACCGACAAGGTTACTCGCACCGTGACCGGGTCAGTCTTCGGCGAGAAGCTGCTGCGAATTATCGAAATTGACGGTTTTAACGTTGAGATGACGCCGCAAGGGGCGGTGCTGGTCATTTTCAACGATGACAAACCCGGCGTTATTGGTTCGGTTGGGACGGTGTGCGGCAGGCATAATATCAATATCTGCACGATGGGCGTGGGGCAAAAACCGGCGGAGCAAAAGGCCATTCTTGCCGTCAGTCTCGACAAAGAGCCCGACGCCAAAGCCATCGAAGAGCTTGGTAAACTTGACTTTGTAAACGAAATTTACGTCTGCAAGCTGGACTAATTATCATATTTGGTTCTTCTATTCTCCCGATGCGCGTTACGCAACGCACAGAGATTTGGTATGGCTGAAGAATTAATAATAAGTATCAGCGGTATGAGAGGTATTGTCGGCGAGAACCTCACCGCTTCTATCGCCGAAGAGTACGGCTGTGCATTTGGCACGTTCCTGAAAAAAAGACTCACCGGTAAAAAGGAGAAATTATCGGTGTGTATCGGCAGGGATTCACGACCGAGCGGCGAAATGCTGAAAACCGCCGTCACAGAAGGATTGTGCAAGGCGGGAGTTGATGTAATTGATTTAGGTCTTGTAACCACGCCTTGCGCAGGCATTATGGTAAGAGAACTTGGCTGCAGCGGGGGGATGGTTGTTACTGCTTCACACAATCCGTCTCAGTACAACGGCATCAAATTGCTGCTCGGGAACAGCATGGCGCCACCCCCGGATACGGCAGAGCAAATCAAGCAATGTTTTTTCGATAAACATTTTGCTCTTGCCGATTCAAACGATTACGGCCGGGTAACTTCTAATGAGCGGACTGATACCGTTCACATCACCAAGGTTTTGGCAATCGTTGACAAAGAGGCAATCGCCGCAAGAAAATTCAACGTTTTACTGGACAGTGTCAACGGAGCAGGGGGGCGGGTTACGAAAAAACTACTCGACGAACTTGGCTGTGTGGTTACTGCGATAAACGATGAACCCACCGGCGTCTTTGCCCATGCACCCGAGCCAACTGCTAAGAACCTGACCGGTCTTTGTGAAGCGGTAAAAACCGGGCGGGCCGAAATCGGTTTTGCCCAGGACCCCGATGCTGACAGATTGGCAATCGTTGACGAGACCGGGACTTATATTGGCGAAGAGTATACCCTTGCTTTGGCGGCGAAGTATATTTTTAGCACGAAAACCGGTAAAGCGGCAACGAATCTTTCAACATCGAGAATGCTCGACGATATTGCCGAAGAGGCAGGGGGGCAAGTTGTCCGCACTCCCGTCGGCGAGGCCAATGTCGCCAAAGCAATGCTCGAACACAATTGCATCATCGGCGGCGAAGGCAACGGCGGTGTAATTGACTTGCGGGTAAGTCCGATACGAGACAGCCTTGTGGGTATTGCCCTTGTGCTGCAATTGATGGCAGAGACGGGAAAAAGTATAAGTGAATTGGTCAGTGAAATCGGCGGTTATTATATGAGCAAAGACAAATTCACTGCAGACAAGTCACAAGCTCGGCAAATCCTGGATTTGGCAAAAGAGGCCTTCGCCGATGCGAAGCTCGACACTGCTGACGGCTGCCGGTTCGATTTTGACGACGGCTGGCTGCACCTGAGGGTCAGTAATACAGAGCCGGTGATGAGAGTTATAGTCGAGGCAAAGGACCAACCTACAGCTCGAAAATATATCGATGCAGTTTCGAATATCCGCAAGAAAATATTAAGCTGAGCAACGTATGGACAATAGCAAACAGAGAATTGCCGGCAAGCAAATGAAATCGATTACGTATCTTGGCATGGTCGTAAATATCATTCTCGCGGCTATCAAGATTGTCATTGGTGTTTTTGCCGCTTCTTTAGCGTTGGTAGCTGATGGAATCCACTCTCTTTCCGATCTGGCCACTGATGTAGCAGTTCTGCTGGGTCTGCGGCTGGGATCTAAGGCGCCCGACCAGAGTCACCCCTACGGCCATGGGCGAGCGGAGACTTTTTCCGCCGCATTAATTGCATTGATTTTGATTCTTGTGGGTGGCGCAATGATTTATTATGCCACGATTGCAATAGCCAGAGACGAAGTTACCACCCCCAAAATCGGGGTTCTCATAGCTGCAATAGTTTCAATTGCGGCCAAAGAGTGGCTCTACAAAGCTACCAAAAAAATCGCTATACAATCTCACAGCGCCGCATTGTACGCCAACGCATGGCATCATCGCAGTGATGCTCTCAGTTCGGTGGCCGTTGCCATAGGTTTTATATCGCTGGAATTAGGCTTCGGTCATGGCGATCAGGTTGCGGCCATTGCCGTCGGCCTGATGATTATCTGGGTGGGATTCAAAGTGATTGGCGATTCCCTGCGTGAGCTGACGGAAAGCGCGGTCGATTCGGATACGATTGAGCATATAAAGAATATAATCAATGACAACTCTTCGATACGCCATTGGCATAATCTGCGAACACGAACGGTAGGAAGGGAAGTCTTTCTCGACCTGCACATTCTTGTTGACCCGGATTTGAGCATAGCTGACGCCCACGAGATAGCGGAGAATTTGGAAAAATCGCTCGATGAGCAGATAAACCGTCCGGTAAATATTACCGTTCACATCGAGCCGGACATACCGGCCCTGAGAAAATAAGAAAAGGATTTGGCTACAAATCACAGTGCAAGGCGAACGAATTTGGAAGACTTATTTCTTATCCTTCCAGTTCCACCATTTTAATAATTTGGGGTCACGTTCGGTATTCGAGGCGTAGTAAACGGCGCAACGCAGTACATAGAGCATACACCTGTCAACAGGGCTTGCCTTAAAATTGCACAGTTTTTTATATAGCAGGTCGGCCTTTTTCCCCTTAAGTTCATCAACCGAGCCAATCCCAATATCCCTCAAATCCTGGGCAATTCTTTTGCCGACGCCGGGAATTTGTTCTAAATCTTTTAAGGGCGGTTGCTTCATAGGCTTTGTTCCCGGATTTCTCCTGCGAAGGTTAATATATAGCCGTTGCAGTCTCGAATATAGAACTCCTGTTTTCCATAGAAGGTTGTTTGCATGTCTTTAATAATCGTGACTTTATCTTTTAATTTTGCATACAATCCCCTGACATCCTGGACTTCGATATAAAAAGTCAAAGATCCACCGATGTCCATACCACTGAGCTCAGGGATTTCTTCAGCCAGAGCCTGTTTTGCCTGAAACATCATTTCTATATTACCACATTTCATTATTGCAAAGCCTAATGCCTGACCTTTTTGCCTCGTAGTCACAATCTCCTGACTATTTTCCGGCACGCCCATAACGAATTCAAATCCGAGGGCATCGCTATAGAAATCTACTGTGCGGCTTACGTCCTCGACCATCATATTTGTAGTGAGTTTTTTGTACATTACATTTTCCTTCTTGATATTACCTTCTTGCATCTTATTACAGCCACCGTGTGTCACGACTAAAATCACAAGAATTACCTGGATTACAGGAACCGCCTTTCTCATTGTCCACCCTTTCAGTAAACTCAAATCCCTCATTTGTCAAATTTTTTCTGCCGAATTGGCAGTCATTTCGTTAAAAAAGTATCAACTATTATTCGGCCTGTATTGTAAAAATCGGACAAGTTCACAAATTTTTACTTCTCAGAAATTCTGAAGGATTTAAGCCATAATAAGAATTGAACTCATGAATAAAATGGGATTGGTCGTAGTAACCACCTTCTAAAGCAATTGACAGCAAATTGCATTTTGAATCATGTTTAACCATTCGCAAGACGTTCCGAAAACGAATTATCCTGCAAAAAGCTTTTGGGCTTACGCCAACCCATCGATCAAATTTCCTGCGTAACTGTCTTTTGCTGGTATCAACAATTCTTGATAACTCAGAAACTTTAATATTACCCTTATTTGTCAAGATGTTATATATGGCGTTTGTTGCGACTGGGTCACTTCTGTTATTTATTCTCAAAAGATTTTCAAGATGCCTTTCGAGTAATCTTGTCCGGTTATCAACATGATTTTCCTGAAACAATTGTTCTGTTAAGTTGCGTTCTTCTTTCCCGGAGATTGTCTCAAGAGGAATGATTTGGTCGGTAAAATTATACATTGCGCTGTCAAAAAAACGCGAAAAACCACCGGGAAAAAATCGAATTGCCATGTAATTAATTCCACCTTTTAAAATTGCAAATATGGGCTTTGTCATAGTCCCAACAATCGAAGCTACTTCTCTATATGAATGTTCATTAAGGTCAAAGATTATATCAGCACACCCATCAGGGACAACTCTGTGTAAAATCGGTTCTTCCAAATCTCTTTCTGAGGTCATTGTCCAAAAACACGATATATACGGTTGTAAATGCTTGCCGGGAGCATACTCTTTATAGTGTATGCTATGGTGTTTTCTTGTAGTTTCAGAGATTGAGTGAGATGATCTGTGCCCTGTTAGAGAAATATGCTTCATGGTAACATACCTTTCAGGCCCATTATATAAATATTAAGATTGTTCGTACAGGCTGAATCATAAAGGAAAGACTTTACGATTGGGCACAGTATAGAATAGAATACTTTCCTTTTGGAAACGTGTTGGTTTAGAAAGAGTATTTTGTAAGACAAGAAAGGCAGAGCAAGTTTGGTAATGAGAAAGGCAGTTTTTATTTATTCTCGGGAACTGGAAAAGTACAGTTATCCGCCGGAGCATCCATTTAATACCATCCGGCCTAAAAAAACACGAGAGATTGTAAGTTCTATGGGTCTGCTGTCCGGCGGCGGCAGAAGTGAAGTGGCGCCTGTTCCCGTGGATAGAATGGTTCTAAAGAAATTCCACTCGGCCCGTTATTTGCACGCATTAAAAAAAGCCAGTCCTCGACGCTGGGATGCAGAGGCATTCGATATGGGACTCGGCACACAGGATTGCCCTATTTTCGAGAGGTTATATGACTATGCGGTTCTGGCCGCCGGGGGGACACTTGTTGCGGGAAAGTTGATTCTTTCAGGCTCGGCAGATGTGGCGTTCAATCCATCCGGCGGGTTTCATCACGCAGGTCCCGAACGCGCATCCGGCTTCTGCTATATCAATGACGTGGCTCTGGCCTGTACTGTACTGGCTGAGGCCGGGAAGCGGGTTTTATATCTTGATGTAGACGTTCATCACGGCGACGGTGTTGCATACGCATTTTATGAACGCTGCGATGTGATGACCATATCGCTGCACGAGAATCCGAAAGTGCTGTTTCCCGGGACGGGATTCGAGGATGAAATCGGCGAGGGCGAAGGAAAGGGCTATTGTGTTAATGTCCCTCTTCCGGTCGGCACGTATGACAAGGCGTATATGAAGGCCTTTGATGCTATAGCCCGGCCGTTAATCGGGGCTTTCAATCCCGACGTGATAGTTTTTCAATTGGGCGCTGATGCCCTTGCGGGCGACCCTCTGGCGCATCTGTATTTGACTAATAATGTTTATGTTGAAATCATAAAATATCTTTTAACTCTTAATAAACCCATCCTTGCGACCGGTGGCGGCGGATATAATATCGGCAATACTGTAAGGGCCTGGGCCCTTGCCTGGTGTGTTTTGTGTGGAGCCGACAGCGGGGGACCTGTAAATTCCAATGTTGGCCCTAATGTGATAAAGCAGCAGAGCGGCTTACGGGATGAACCACTGCCTGTAAGCGGACAACAGCGCGATACGGTAACTCATGCGATAGAAGCCACGATAGAGGCGGTCAAAGCGAATATCTTTTCCCTTCACGGTCTCTAATTGCTTTATTGACTCTTTCGATACTCAACACGCGGATTTTAGTGGATTTCTTTGGATATTTACTTTATTGTGTGACGAAAACTTATAGAAGGACCGAAATGATATCATAAGTGAGGGATTTGCTTAAGTTGTGAAATAACAAATGGTTGTGCTCAGAAGTGGAGACGGGAGATTAAATTCCTGTCTCCGTGATTTTTTGATTACGGGAAAGTTATTATGCCGATTTATGAGTATAAATGCGGTAAGTGCGGCAAGATAAACGAGTTTCTGGAAAACTTCTCCAGCGGGCGGGGAAAAGGCAAAAGGTGCAAATACTGCGGCAGTAAAAAATTGGAGAAGCAATTATCTATATTTGCACCGCAAATCAAGGAAGGTGAATCGAAGCGTTGCTATGGATGCAGCGACCAGGCCTGCCCGCACTCAGGCCGTTAAGTCGCGAAGTTAGCCTACAAGGAGTAGAAGAGACGGATGAACGTGAAAAAGGCCGGCTACGATTTCAATGCTATAGAAAAGAAATGGCAGCAGTTCTGGGAAGAGACAAAGAGTTTCAAGGCGAAAGACTGCGATGATTCCAGGCCGAAGTACTATGTGCTGGATATGTTTCCCTATCCCAGTGCCGCGGGTTTGCATGTTGGTCATCCTGAAGGTTATACCGCAAGCGATATAGTCGCCCGTTACAAACGAATGAAGGGTTTTAACGTCCTGCACCCTATGGGCTACGATGCATTCGGGCTGCCGGCAGAACAGTATGCCGTACAGACCGGCACAGACCCAAAAACAACGACACAGAAAAACGTTGATAACATCCGAAAGCAAATCAAATCGCTGGGCTTTAGTTATGACTGGGACCGCGAAGTCAATACAACCGACCCAAATTACTACAAATGGACGCAGTGGATATTCCTGAAGCTCTTCAACAGTTACTTCGACGAAGGCGAGCAAAAGGGCAAACCGATTGAACAACTGCCGATTCCCGATGGTTTAAATGCATCCGAGAAGCAAGGGTACATAGACGACCATCGATTAGCTTATGAGGCCGAGGTGGCCGTGAACTGGTGCCCGGAACTTGGAACGGTCCTGGCCAATGAAGAGGTCATCGGCGGCCTGAGCGAGCGCGGCAGTCATCCTGTAATAAGAAAGCCGATGCGCCAGTGGATGCTGCGGATAACAAGATACGCTGAGCGGCTGCTTAGCGATTTGGACGAGGTGGATTGGCCGCAGTCGATAAAGAAACTGCAAGTCGACTGGATAGGCAAGAGTGTCGGGGCGGACGTTGATTTCAAGGTCGATGGTTTTGATGAAACGATTCGCGTATTTACCACCCGCCCGGATACCTTGTTCGGTGCGACTTATATGGTATTGGCGCCGGAGCATCCCCTTGTAGATAAAATTACGAACAAGGAAAGAGAAGAAGCTGTTAATAAGTATCGTGAAGAGGCCGCCCGCAAGAGCGATTTGGACAGGACCGATTTAGCCAAAGAAAAGACCGGCGAGCCGCTCGGAGCGTACGCGATAAATCCTGTAAATAATGAAAAGATACCAATCTGGATAAGCGATTACGTCCTGATTAGCTACGGCACCGGTGCGATTATGGCCGTCCCCGCCCACGATGAACGAGATTTTGAATTCGCAAAAGAATTTGACTTGCCTATTGTTCCGGTCGTTGAGCCGCAGAATAGTGAGGATGCCGAGCTTGTTAAGAAAGGCGAGTTGTGCTTTGTTGGTGATGGAACGGCAATTAACAGCGGAAAGTTTAGCGGTTTGACAACGGACGAATTCAAGGAGCAAATCACAAACTGGCTTGCGGAAAAAGGGCTTGGTCAGGGATCTGTGAATTATAAGCTGCGTGACTGGCTATTCAGCAGGCAGCGTTACTGGGGCGAGCCGTTCCCGATTTTGCATACGCCAGATGGCGGCGTTGCCGGGCTTTCGGAAGAAGATTTACCTCTGGAACTTCCGTTAGTTAAGAACTACACACCTGCAGGGACAGGTGAATCCCCGTTAGCCAATATTGACGATTGGATAAATGTTGAGCTGGCCGACGGTTCAAAAGCAAGGCGCGAAACGAACACAATGCCCCAGTGGGCGGGCAGCTGCTGGTATTATTTGCGGTACCTTGACCCGGCCAATAACAGCCGGGGCTGGGACGCCGAGAAGGAAAAATACTGGATGCCGGTTGATTTGTATATCGGCGGCGCCGAGCACGCGGTGCTGCACTTATTGTATTCTCGGTTCTGGCACAAGCTGCTTTACGACCTTGGTTATGTCACGACGAAAGAACCGTTCAGGAAGCTTGTCAATCAGGGGATGATTCTTGGCGAAGACGGCCAGAAGATGAGCAAGTCACGCGGTAATGTAATAAACCCTGATAAGGTTATCGCGGACTACGGCGCGGATTCGATGCGGCTTTATGAAATGTTTATGGGGCCTTTGGAAGCAATCAAGCCCTGGAGTATGCAGGGCGTCGAAGGGGTCCATCGGTTTCTGCAAAAGGCCTGGCGAATGATTGTTGATGAAGATACGGAGCAGCTCAGCGATACAGTGAGAGAAGCGCAGGCGGATGAGGCAACTTTGAGACTGCTGAATCAGACCATCAAAAAAGTGGGTGCCGATATTGAGGGCTTCGGCTTTAATACGGCAATAAGCGCAATGATGATTTTCGTAAATCACCTCGGCAAGCAAGGGGTAAGGCCAAAATCGGTCGTTGAGAAATTTGTTTTAATTCTTGCTCCCTTTGCTCCTCATATTGCCGAAGAACTCTGGGAGAAACTGGGACATAAGGAAAGCCTAACTTACGAGCCCTGGCCTGAGTTTGACAGGGAACTTATCAAAGAAAAGGAAATCGAATTGGCTGTGCAGGTCAACGGCAAGATAAAAGACAGAATAGTCGTTTCCGCTGATGCAGATGACAAGCAGATTGAGAGCGAAGCGTTAAATAGTGCCAAGGTAAAAGCCGCTATGGGCGGCAAGCCGGCAAAAAAGATTATCGTTGCCAAACCAAGAATAGTGAGCATAATTACTTAGTCCTGTCAGTAAAGAAATGCATACCGAAATTGAAGCAAAGCTGAAGGTAGATTCGCCGCAGGAAGTAGAGCGCAAGCTGGGTGAAGCCGGTGCCGAATTTATTGGAGAGCAATTGCAGGTCGACACGTATTTTGATAATGGTGAAGCTGCCCTGAAAAACAGCGATAGGGCGCTTCGTTTACGGCAGCATAGAATGGGGCAAAAAGGAAAGACATTTTTGACTTATAAAGGCCCAAAGCAAAAAGATGATTTCAAGAAAAGGCAGGAAATAGAAATTGAAGTTGCAGACGGCGATTCGGCGGGGGAGCTGATTTTGGCACTGGGCTACGAGAAGGCTTTGGTTTTTGAAAAAAGGCGTAAAATTTGGAAGCTCGACGACTGTGTTGTTTGTCTGGATGAATTGCCGTTGTTAGGTAGTTTCGTGGAAATAGAAGGACCCGATGGTGAAAGGATTGCCGATGTGCAGAAGAATTTAGGTATGTCTGATTTGCCACATATCGTTGAAAGTTATGCCTGCCTGATGCAAAAAAAAC
>JAOUFU010000003.1 GCA_029858035.1 Phycisphaerae bacterium | reverse complement strand
CCTTATAGCTTCGATTGAATACCGGCCGGAATCCAGTTCGGTAAATGTAAATCCACTTGAGACGCCCAAATTGGCTCGCATGTCGGGCCAGTGGGCCCAGACGTTTGAGGCGAAAGAGGACAGGTGCGGGTCGCTGCCCGGTGGGATGAAACGGCGTCCATCCAAAGCTTCCAGACGCAGCAACCATTGTCCTTCGAGAGGATTACCCTCGGCATCCACAATTGTGACACCTATTTTTGCCGCTGGTCTTAAACTAACCTTGACATCAGGTGCAGGCTCACCGCTTAGCAGTTTGATTTTTTCATCGTGACGGACAAAATCCGGATGGGTTACAACAAGTGGATGATATTCGAGATCACGGTGTTTATCTATAAAGACCAATCCATTAAGCTCGAACCGGCCTTTTTCGTCCGTTTTGGTCTTGTCGTGAAAGCCCTCCGAGCGGTGTCTTGAATAGTTCGAGCCGCCGGAATCGCCGAAGTCACCCACGCCCACATAGGCCCCGGCAATCGGCTCACCCGTAACAGAACTGACTACAACACCCGAAATTCCTCCCCGTGTTTTGGCCGCCTCCGGCACAGTCAACGCGGCGTTTGTGGCCTCGGAAGCTTCAATGCTTTGCTCAACTTCTAACTCCGGCCTTTCCCCGTAAACACCAGCATCGACGCGTATAACCGAACCGGCGGGCGCAGCGTCAACCGCCTCTTTAATCGAGCTGTACATCGTGCTCTTACCCTTGCTAACGACAACAATCCCATCGCCTCCGGACTCAGAGCTGCTTTGCTCAACTTCGGTCTGCATGTTGGTTTTGGAAGTTGATTTTTCTGTTGTTTCTGCCGGTTTCTTTGCATAGATTCCGTAACAGGTAATTTGAAGTTGTTGGGCGCCTTTTAGCATCACGGTAAACACATCCGTGAAGACCCTTCTTTTGGACTCCTGTTCCGGCGGTGTTATTCGAAGCTCGAACTGATAACCGTCGCGAACCTTCTCCTGAGCCAAAACTTTTATAGTGCCGTTCCTCGACGATGTCGATTCAATCTCAAAATCCTCATTATAGTTGCTGAGTATCCGGACTCTCCTCGTTACCGGCTTTTGTGGTTCAGCTTCACGGACGTAGATTACCCGCGGGTCGGTTTTAAACTCCGGTAGTGTTTCAAAGACAATCATGAGCTTTTTGCAATCCGGATGAGTAAGGTTGATATTGATCTGGCCCCTCATACCTTTTCGAAGTTTTTCCATATCGACCATCGGCCGGATAACAAAGCTCGTCCTTTTCAGCGAAGAGTCAAAATCAGCCGTTAGTGAATCACCGGTCGATTTAAAGCCCGTAATGGAAAATGGCTGATCGTCAAGACTGGTAAGCGTAATGGCGGGACAGCCTGCATTTTCCTTATCAAGCACAAGGTTTAATCTCTTCGGCTCATGGGCAACTTTAATTACAATCTCAGCCTTTATAGTCAGCTTAACCCTTGGATTCACCTTATCATTGCTGTGTACATATACATATTTCTTAACCTTCCCTGCATTTGTACCTGATTGATATGTTACTTTCAACGTCCCGCTCTCGCCGGGTGCACACTCCCTTGTCTTTTGCGGTACCGTGCAGGCACAAGCAGCACCGACTCTCGTAATTTTCAAAACTTCGTTTCCAGTGTTTGTATATTTGAACTCACAAACATGTTTAGTCCCCGAAGCAATCCGGCCTAAATCACAAACCAGGTTTTCAAATGTAATTCTCGGACCCTCCTCATTGGCCGCCGGCTTAACCTGGCTTTCTCCTGAGACAGCCTCAGTTCCTTCACCTACAACCGACACATCAGCTATCCGGCCGGGCTGATGCGCGGCCGCCTCGAGGTCGACCCATTTGGGGTCGGCATCATCGGCCTCTATGACCTTGCCCAGACGGCCGTGATTATTATTACCACTAATGTCGTATGCGAACTGGCCTTCGGCCTGTTCGAAGGTCCAGCATGCAGCCAGGCCGGGTTCCTTTCCCGTAAGAGCGACATCTTTGTACCGGCGGATTTCTTCGCGCGTTCGAGCAGTATTCCAGATGCGAACCTCTCCTATTTGGCCCATGAACGGCTCTGGTACGGGAATCAGAAATTTGCCGACTACCAGAGGATGGCCGGGACCGGGCTTGTAATTTCCGCCTTCAAAAACGTGAGAAATATGTATCCACTCATCAAAACTATAGCGGCCGTATTCTGATCCGTTTATACCTCTGTCATTCGCTTCACTGTAACTAATGTTAAACTTTGCCGGCTCCTTTTCAAAGCGTATAAGTTCTATCCCGAAACCTCTCGGCTTTACTCTACCAGTGCCAATATAGCCGCCCTGGGCAATCACGCCCCATTGCTGTAAGCGATCAGGCTTCTGCTCAGGAAGCTTTGGCTTTATCCACATCTCAACGGTAAAAGGCGGCTCTAACCGCAAAGTGGGGCTGTCAGGTACGAACAGATAGTCATCGACGCCGTCAAGCTCTATCGCATACCGGCCGGGCGGAGCCAGCTCGGACGGCGAAATTGTTTTACCTTCAAAAGCTGTGGAAGTATCCTTTTGCAATTGCGATGAAATACTCTGAGGCCCTGCAAGAGGTAAGGGTCTGCTTTGAAACTTAAATTCCTTTAATCGCCAAGGGACATACGTTTCATCGAAGGTAAATTTTTCCTCCAGTCTTCCGTTCTCGTCCAAAACCAGGTGGCTGTCAGGCTCAAGAATAGCGTCGTTTTTATTGATAAGTACAAATCGATATTGACGGTTCCTATCTTTTTCCTTGTCCCAAACAAATGTAATGAATGATTTTCCTTCTACATCCCGTCCTATTGAGCCCAATTTTATTTGTTCTGTTAATGCGATAGTATCGTTGAAATCAGCCGGTATAGGATTGCCAACATCCTCCCATTCTCCAACTACAGACTGTTCATTCCCAACCGGCACAGCGCTCATCTGGTCCGGCCTGGAAGCAGCGGTGACGACCAACCTGTGCTTTTCGGTCTGCAGCACTCCCTCCCAGTCGTCCTCCTGCGGTGGAAGAGACGAAGACCGTATACCTGGGAGCCTCACTGAAAAACTAACAGAATAGATGCCCTGCTTACAGACGAGCTTACAGCCAACAGGATGGCCGAGGCTTTCAGCCTGCTTATAATCGGCCGCGAGGCCGAAGGCCGAGCTTTCCAGTACGACCTGCTCACCAGGCTTCAAGTAGTAACGCTCAACACGAGGCCTGCCGGAATACCAGGTGTGGCCCACTGGTTGCAGGTTGCCTTCCTCGTCCTCTACGGTTGCCCTGTCGTCCTGACGCCAGGTCTCACTGATAAACTGTATCGGTTTGCCGGTTGTATTATGTACATGTAAACGAACGCCTATCTGTTCACCAATTGAATAAGCTTCCTTCTCCGGTACAAACTCCAGCGCCGCCCGCAGACCATTAACCTGTTTACCCCAAACCAAACCTTCCTTTTTTACTTTTACATCACCCTCAACCACCACATCGGTTTTCGCCGGCAGGATTTTAATCTCAATCGGATTGCTTATCGCACGTACAAGATCCTGGTTTTTCCGCTCAGGGCGTTGTAAGATGAAGGCAACGCGCACAGTATGCATGCCGGCAGTAAGAGTAAGCGCCTTTCTTGGGCCTACCCATTTCTTAGCCAAAGAAATACTGATGTCGTTGATTTGACTACCTGGCCCAAGTAACGACCTCTCAATGTTTGGTATACCCCATGGGCCGGACCAACCGTACCACAGTCCATCAACCTCCAGTTGACATTTCTCATCGGCAGTAGAGACAGACAACTCAAGCCCACCGCGGTTGCGAATATCGGCTTTGAATACGGGTTTTTCCTCTGCCTCCCACGTATCTTTCACCGGCCGCAAGCGAACCTGCACACCCTCAACCGCCTCGCCCCAACTTGAATCATCTGGTATTGTAACGTTTATTTCCGGTGAAGAAATTCGAGGTTTCCCGTTTCTACCTACATAAATTACTCGGAGATTATACTTACCTTTCGGCAATTGTTTCAAAGGTCGATCCGCTTGATAAGATTGGTCACGATCGGATTCATTTACATAATCACTCAAATCTATCCAAAAAGGACCTCGCACTTGCTCAGGGTAAACTGTCACTTGTCTACTGTTCAATGCAGGCCATTGATAACTAAGATACAACTTGTTATTTAATATAATTTGATAATCGGCACCATCGAAATATTTTTTATCATCCGACCGCTTATTACTTAAAAATGCCGGTACTTTAATAGACCCATCTTTCACTTCTGGCTCCCCAGTTCCTACATGGAGCCCTTCAGCCTCCTCGCCCCATTGAATTTCCGGCATTGGTATGACCATAAATGCTGCTGGGCCACTTTTAATACTGCCTGTCCATGGTTTGATGTTATTTTTTCTGCAAAATTCGTCAAATTTGGGGATATGCTCATGCATTCTATTTATCTCATTGATCGATACCTTTGCCGCATATTTACCGGGTATCGGCAAGCCCAGAAGGTCAAGTTTGTAACCTTCGATTTTCTGTCGTACAGAAGCCGTCTGCCCCGGCTGAAGGGTTGCAAAGTCAGAAGCTTTGAGCGAAAGATAAATTCCGTTTGCATGCCTTCCGCTCAAGATTGTGTTTCCTTTGGACGCTAAAATTTCCAGACGTGTCCAGACATAAAAATAATCAGGGTATTTACAAACTGTTATGGGGTGGTCTGAAACGTTTTTGTAGGTAATATCAAATTCAAAAATCTCACCTGCAAAAAAACTTTCTTTAACTGGCTTTACCGCACAGATTATCCCATCAACCGCTTCACCCCAGCCACCCTGAAAATCAGCCTCTATATCGGTTTTGTGCTGCTGCCACCATTGCCGCCAGTCTTTCTTCGGCTCAACAACCAAACTGAATTTATTGCGATTGTCCCTTGCAATGTCACTTAGTCGTAAAACCTCCAGTCCATTGTCTTTGACTGCATCCAAGAATTTCAGCGTATTTGTCCTGCCGGCGGTATCTCCCTTTATTTCAATTTTGTTATCCTTAATGGAGATTGAATCAATGTTCAACTCTGCCTCGGCGGCAACGCTTTTAATCGCTGCGAGCAACATCACCAGTTTTGGTGATATGGTCTCTTCAAGGCCAAGCTGAACATCGGTCTTACGCTGCTGGAACCACTGCTGCCAGTCTTTCTTCGGTTCAACAATTATAATAAATTTATCGCGACTACCCGCTGCATTAAGACGCACAGATGAAACTTTTAGTCCATTATCTTTTACTGCATCCAGGAATTTTCGCGAATTTGCCCTGCTTGAAGCATCTCCTTTTATGCTAATGTTCCTGTCTGTAATGGAGATTGAATCTATGTTTAAATCTGTTTCGGCAGCACAACTGTTAATCGCATCGAGTAATATCACCAGCTTTGGCGATACGCTGCTTTCAATCCCAGGCCACGTATCGGGCCCAACCTTTGTTGTTACAATTTCGCCTTTTTGTAATTCCGGAGGCTTGAATCCGGTCTCCTGGTCATCCGGAGTAGTAAGATATGCAGCGTAAATTACAGACTTCACTACTTTGCCGTCACTTATAAAGTCTCCCTGCCAAAGATTTAGGTGCTTATTCGTAAGAACGGCAGAATCAACTGTGCTGACATGTTTGAGATGAGCTCCGGCCGGTACTGCTGTTTTACCGGCCACCGCCTCTGTACGGCTGCCGTCCGCTGAATCATGTACGCGCTGTACTTTAAGATTAAGCATATTATCTTTTACTTCAACATCCAGCTTAAGATTTAGCTTGCTTTCTTCAGGAATTTGACTGCCGCCACCAACATGCTCTCTAACCGCGCCGTCCTCAACCGTGTACCAGCCATGGCGAAAACGAACTCTCGGGTCAATAGAAGTTTCCCATTCAAAAGAACCTCCCTTATCGGTTTTACCGGAGAATACTGTTCTAATAGGCAAAGAAATTCCTGCTCTTGCAGTTTCAATCGCCTCCACCAAAACAGGCACTGCCTCTGTTGTATCACTCTCAACCTGCACATCGGTTTTGAAATTCGGCTCGAGAGAAACGTTTTTGAAGGTGATCGTTTCAACCTGTCTGGTTTGGAACTGAAATTTGTCGATTTGACTCAGCGGCAGTGCAAATTTTCCTGTACAGATCTGGTGTTCGGGGGTTTTGTTTTCTGTATCCTCGTCCAAGCCGATTGAAGACGCCGACCCGCTGTTGTGAATATTGCCTTGCTTGTCCACCGCAACAAACCGCCATGCCTTGACTCGACTCAACAAGGTTGCCGAAATGGTTGTTTTGCCATTTTTTTCCGTGGGGTCATTCAGAATCAGTGTTCCAATGCCTGTAAAAGTGGACACTATATTTCCATACGAGTTTGTTCTTTTTGTAGCCTGTCTTTTCCACGGGCCGTATCCGATATCGGCGGAAATATCAATTGTTGGATGATCATCATGCAGCGAGAATGAACAGCCGCGAAACTCCTCCAGTGTCTGGTTGTCCTTTTTCACAAAAAAAGCTCCTGACCATGATCCGGGAGGCTGCAGGCGGCGTTTGGGCTGGAAGCTTATTGTCGGGGCCAGGGCAGGGTCGCTCTCATCACTGCGGATACGAAACACGACCTGGCGGGCGTCTACTGAAGATTCTCTGTTGGCAGTACTCCCTTCCCAGAAGATGTCCTCAAGCAAACTCCCATCAGCAGCCCACCACTGTTTACCCTCGCTTGGAAGCTCACAAACGCCCATCAGCTCAACCGTTACCCCGTTAGGTAAGGTCGCAGCAAATGTACCATCCGGTTTCTCCGCGGAAATCTTGACCAGGTCGGTGAGCGGGGAAATCATGGAATCCTGCACCTCTCCCCTCATGCCAAGACTATCCAGAATGTAACGATCTTCGGCGGCGTTGTATCTCACACGGTACCGCTCACGTGGATTGTCGCCAAATTTCAAGTTGTCCCTTCCCTTTTCCATCTCGAACCTACGGCCTTCAAGGCCCCTTAAGAAAATGTCCATCTCAAATTTCGGGACGTCAAGGCCGCTAAAGATAAAAACATCGCCCTCCTTTTTAATCTCAAAGACAGCCGTATCGGGATGTCCGGCCAGAGCGTACCTGCCGACAAAATGGTCCAAAGAAGCGTCCCCCACACTCACTTCCGGCTCAGTCTGCTTTTCAGCCGTCCATTGCTTCTCAACACTGTCAATTATCATTTGTTTGTATTCGTCGGCTATCAGGTCAGCTCTTTCGAGTGTCAAACTCCTTGAAATAATCTTGCCGTCCAAACCCTGATAGCCGCCTATAGGTTCCACATATAAGTATTTTAAACTGCCAAGAGGTATCATTTTCAGCGCGATACCATATTGGTTCATTACCGGCGTAACATCACGGCCGGGAATCCAGAATTTCGCCTTGTATTCAGATTCCCTTGATAAATTTGCGGCGCCATAGTAAAAAAGGGTTTCAATCCCGGCGTACCTCGTTTTTGTATACCGCATTTCGGGCTTCCGCAAACCTTCACCTCGATACCAATCCCACCATTGTGTGCTTAAATATCGAGGTGTATGTACCGGAATCTTAAATACCTGATCACCGAGTTTAAATTGTATGTTATGAGTGACAGACCTTTTTGCAGCGTCCTGATAAGCTCTATCAAACGTTATGGTGAATTTTTCCGGCTTTTGGGAACCTTCAAAAATACACCGCCCCGGGATCCGCATTGGTTGTCCCGCCTGATACATTTCGACGACCACGAGCAAATCTTGCCCTGGTGCAAATTCCACCTCGTAACTTTTAGACCATATTGTTGTATCATCAACAGAAACTTTTTTAGCCGATCCTTCCGGGATTTCGGCGAACTTTATGAGTAAATCTTTGTCGGAGAATCCGCCTTCGTTCTTAGCCCTTGCCATCGGCAGCAGGATGGCGCCTGCAATTACGACGGCAAGCACTCCCACAATACCAAGTTTTGCGGTTTTCGGAATCGGGCGGCCAAGGATATGTTTGATTCGCCCGGCCAGCGCACTTTCGGATTCCACAACACCTATAAGCCGCAGACTCAAGGCCGGCCGCTTAAAAGCCATCTTCGCCACGTCCACAAGCGTCTGCGGGTATTGCTGAGCCCCCTCACCCATCGCCACAAGCACGGCCTCATCGACAGCCTGCTCCCGAATCCTTCGAATCACGCAATTGGCAAGCCACAAAAGCGGATTATAGAAATAGATAATCTGCAAAGCGGTCTGGGCAAGATTCACCCACAAATCGGCACGCTTGATATGGGCAAGCTCGTGCATTAAAACCGTCCGCAGACGAGAAGCGCCCAACGTTGATGCCAGGTTCCACGGCACCAGAATCACCGGCCTGATTAATCCACACACCGACGGCGTCGTTGCGTTTGGCGAAACCTTTAAGCCAACCCTGTATTTTATCCTCATAGTTGCGCAGCAATACGCAAGCTCATCATTCATCAAACGGCTCGCTTTTTTAGCCTGTGCGACGAGGC
The DNA here is from genome assembly GCA_029858035.1 of Phycisphaerae bacterium. GTDB lineage: Bacteria > Planctomycetota > Phycisphaerae > Sedimentisphaerales > Anaerobacaceae > CS2-K091. The sequence continues at coordinate 28,349 of JAOUFU010000003.1, read as the reverse complement.
CGCGGACAAAGAGCGCCCGCTGCAACAACAATAATCCCATTGTTATCACAACAGCAAGCCAAACAAGAAACACAACCCCCTGCCAGGCCAGAGGCGTCACCGGTTCCGCCGGCGGGCTGACCGGCTCTGCTATCTCCGGCTCGACAACCGATGCCACCGGCACTTTCGGTGGCACGTACGGATTCGGCTGTATATAGAGTGGATTGATGCCGGGCAAGTTTTCCGCCGGGGCGGGCTCGGCGAGTTCCAGCGCTGAGGTCGTTTCAGCCAGGTCTTGATATGTCAGCTTTTCGCCAAACAAATACCCCAGGCTCAAAGGCGACGAAAGCGAGGTAGGCAAAACCAGTTTCACAAGTACAAGCATCCATATCCAGTACCGAAACACCGCCTTGACCTTTTTTCGCAGCAGCAGATCGGCCAGCAGTAAAATTACAATCAGTATGCCGGACTGCACGAGCATCGGTACGGCGAATTCAATAAACGAAAATCCTGCCGAATTTATATATTCTACTATTGTATTCATAATACGTCCTCCGCTTATTAAGACGCACTTATGGAATTTTAGTTTCAGGAAAAATTATCTTTTTTTGCGAGCAGTACCCTTTTTGCGTTTCTTCTTTATTAGCGACTCCAGTTCAGCCAGCTGCTTCTGCGACAGTTTATGCTCATCCAGCATAAACTGCATCATCGGCGTAAGGGCCCCATCGAACGCCCTTTTTACCGCGCGCATGATTTCGCCCTTTTGCGCCTGGACCCTTGTGATTGCCGAGCGGTACAGAATGAGATTGCGGAATCTTTCCGTGGTCAGCAGCCCTTTTGTGACCATCCGGTCCATCAGGGTCTTGACGGTGCTGTAGTGCCAGTCCTTTCGGGCCTGGAGCTCTTCCTGAACCATCGGGGCCGCGCACGGCTCATTGTCCCAGACGGCCTGGATAATTGCCCATTCGGCTTCGGTCAGTTCGGGATTTCTTTTTGCCATTACAAGTCTCCTTTTATCATTAACTTTGTAGAGACTACACTACAATTGTAGAGATTGCAAGTAAAAAATAAAAAAATAAAATATTTTTTTAACACCCTCATTCTTTAGCCCAAAAACCGCACTTTCAGGGTGAGCCCGTCTGTTCAATAGCATTGCACAATTCTTTAAGTCTGAATCTATCCAACACATTACCCTCTTTCCCCAAGAGAATGAATTGCCCCTCCATATTCACGATTCCTTCAAATGTCGCTTGTGGAACCACAAGATACCACCTCTCGTCATCCCACTCATCGTAAGGTCCATCATTCGCGGATAACTTTGAATCAACTCTTAAAAGTACGCAAAGCTCAGTTTTACCGAACATCCGCATATTAGGCGGCGGCATACTATCGGGAGCAAGAAATAGGCCACCAACCACATTAGGATCAATGCTCTGCGTATAACTAATCTGGGCCACATTTAACAATTCATCTACATATTTGATTACAACTACATGGCCTATTTCATTACAATCATCTACTTTAAAATCATATGCGATAACATCACCGTCAAAGGTGTTGTTCTTAAGTATCTTGAAGCCTCTCCAATAACGTGAAATTTTACTCTTATTTTCACTTATTGCAGGATTTTCGCTCAACTCATAGCGTAAATCCGAACCCGACTTATGATATTGCTTCAGAATCTGTTCTTTGGCAGCTTTTACTTTTTGGCGCACATATAAACCTGTCAAGCCAAGGGCTAAAAGTATTGCTACAAAGACACCTACGATAAGCTGCTTGCTGCTTATCAATATTGTCAGTTTCTTATCGTCCCATTTCAGCATAGGCGTACACTCCCTTCTGTTTAATTATCTCAAATTTCTCTCTAAAACACCCTGGGCCAATTTGTTCCACTACCTCTACTTTCTTTTATTCAGTTCGCGGACCATCGGATGGCGCGTGCGACAAGCTGGCGGTAGGTTGGATTTGCGTAGACGCTGGGGCCGTGGCCGGTCATTATGAAACAAACCTTTCCCCTGCCGTAGCTCCTGACCCAGCCAAGCTCTCTATCGCTATCGGGATGGTTAGTTGTCATAAGCAGGTGATTATCTTTCTCGAAGCTGCATTTTTTATATGTCTCGTCGTGTACTTGGAAGTCCGCCAGTCCCCGCGTAATCGGATGCTTGGAATCATCAATGTGAACAGTAAAGTCCGCACCTTCTCTATATGTGCTCGCCTCGTTTTTGACACCACCCTGCTCGGATTCCTTCAAATTGTACCTGCCGCCGATGATTTTGATATATTCGGGCCACTCCTGGAAGGAGCCCATGCAGTGGTGAAGGGCCACGACGCCGACACCGTCCTTTACGAGCTTTTTGAAATTTTCCTGCCTTTTCGTCGATATATTCTGTGTCATATTGAAAAACACGATAACATCGTAATCCCAGCCGCTAATGTCCTCGAAAATCTCGCTGTCGTCTTTGAGCTGGGCCTCGACATACTCGATATCATCATAGCCCTCGAACAGTGTAAAGAAAGGCTCATGTTCGAACGCGTGCCCGCCCGTAACCACCAGCACCTTCAGGTTCTCGCCCGGCTTGCTGAGGTCTTTGGCCGGCCGGCCGCATTCGCAGCACGAGCAAAGAAATCCCGCCGCTACCAGTAAAAAGGCTGCCAATATTACTATATGAATCGTGATTTTACCTGTGTACTTCATTTACCTGTCTCCTGAAAAAGCGTCGTTAACGTTTTTAGTTACTGATCCCTTTGGATCACTTTTACTTTTGCTTATAAACAGAATCTTTCTTACCCGAAAGACAATCCTATGTTTTTCGCAACGCCGCGAATATGCTCAGCCGCCAATTCGTATTCGTTTGCATTAGGCAGGTGCTCCAGCATGAGAGGGGTGTCCGGTATTTTGCTCAATTCCTTCAAAAACGCGGCATAATCCAGACCACCCAAGCCCGGACGAATCTCGTCGAGATGAGTGGTAAGTTTTTTCTGCAAAAGAATATCCTTGGCGTGGCAGCTTTTGATATAGAGGCCGAGTTTTCTAAAGCATTCGCGGATAAGCTTACCGTTTCCAAAGTATCGCTGAGGACTGCAAACCAGATTGACCGGATCCAGATGTACGGCAAATCGCTTGCGGTCAATGGCCTTAAATAAGCGCAGGTACGAATCAGGGGAGTCCGGATACGCCCACGGCATGGTTTCCAACGTGAAATATGTCCGGGTCGGTTTGACATCGTCAATAATACCACGCGTTGTTTCAACAATCATATCAAATGTTTCTTCGGTGAAGTTGCCGGATGAAGGGCCGTCCCAGCGCTCACTGCGTGAGCCGCTGATGTTGACGCAGCAGTTTGCTCCAATCCTGTCGGCCAAGGCGAGCTGACTGCGGCATTTCGCCAGCGCCTCACGGCGCGTTTTTTCATCGGGACTGATCGGATTGCTCCACGCACCCACTTCGGCGATAATTATGTCGGCCTTTTTGGCTGCGGCGGCATAGGCGCTGACGACATCATCGGTTGCATCGGCGCCTACCGGGCAATAGGCCGCCCTGTAGCCGAGCTTTTTCATCGCCTGGACCCATGAATCAGGATTGTCATATTTTTCGAAAGTGGGGCCTCCCAATCGCAACAAGGGATCTTTTTTTTGCGCAGCCGGTAATTCACTCGCTGACGCAGAAGCCAACAGAGCGGCCCCAACCAAAGATTGTTTCATAAAATAACGTCTGGATACCGATTTCCTATTGTTCATCATTTTTTCCTTCTCCTTTGCAGTAATAACAATTCGTATATAGAAACAAAACGAACGTAAACTGATAATGCATATTTTAACTCACAACAGCGACGAATTCACTAAGAAATTATTGCTGTTTGCTTTACCCTCGTTATTACAAAATCCAACCAAAGTAACAGCTTTTACAGGCACCAGCGAATTTCGACTAATGAAACTGCGTACCTGGGAAGAGAAAAATTCAGCTCCACTTTCCCATTGCGAACATCACAAAACCGTACCGGCTCCAGAAGCTCAAGCTCTGCGGCGGCTTTCAGGCGGGCCAATACATCAGGCCCCGGTTTCTGTGGACTATTTAATTCGAGCCAGCGTGTATAAGCATTGCTGTGAGTATCGTCGATTCGGTAGTGGATGAGACGCGCCCGCTTTGCACCATTCTGTGGAGCTTTGATGGTAAGCTTTACCGGGGCAGGTTCGGCCTTGACTATATCATCATGATAGTTCCAAACAAGAGCCTGTACTGTTTCCTCGGTGGCGGTTGCCAGGACGTCGATATCGGGTTTCTCCCGAAAACCTTTATCAAGAATTCGGTCAATCCCCAAAGCACCGCTGCTCGTCACGACAACCCGCCTGCCCTGGAGCATTCCCAGCATCTTGAAGGCGTTCAGCACCGGTTTATGGATTCCGTTTGTCGATAGTGTGCGAAAGCCCTCGAAGTAATCCTTTCCGTCGAACATGAAGGCCCAGGTCAATACTCCCTGTAGATTCACGCCCTCGCGGGCCGCCAGGTCGAGGGTATGCTTCATCAGGGCAACTTCATAAGCTGCGTAGGCACTGCTATTGCGGTAGCCGTTGGCGGGATTGACACGGGAAGATAGTGCAGCCGCTCCTTCCGGGTCACATTCGCCGATGATCACGGGGGTGCCGCGGTACTGGGGAAAGTCGGCAATGATAGCAAAGCCCTGTCGGTTTGTTCGCAGGTTCCGGCCCAAATCCATCTGAGGATGGCCATCGACAAATCTGGTGCTTCCCTTGGAATGAAATCCTACATAGTCCAGCCGTGTACCCTTGCGCCCCGTGACATAATTCTTACCGCTCAGGCAATGCTCAAGGAATTGGCGAAGAAACGGCGGCGCACCGGCCGTATGTGGCCCACCAAAAACTGCTTTTGGCAGGACTTCGTGCAGTGCACGCTCCGTATAGTCAAAGAGCTTGCAATACTGCTCAAAGGTCCCCTGCCAATACCTGATATTGGGCTCATTCCATAATTCCCACAACCACTCATCTTCAACCCCCCTATACCTTTGGGCACTATGGCGAACCCACTGGCGTATCAGTTCGGCCCACTTCTCGTAATCTTTTGGAGGATAGTAAACTCCGTATCCTTTCATCTTGAACGGGTCACTGCTTTTGTAAGGCTCCGGCCTGATGGAGAGGTCTTTGGGCATGAAGCCGATTTCGATCAGCGGCCGGCAGCCCGACGCAACAATCGCGTCCATCATCTCATCCATTATCCGCCAATCATACACGGGATTACCGGCCGAATCCACAGTATAAACGTTCGAGGAACTCCACTTCAGCGAGGGCTTACCATCGCCGGAGGCAAGCAGAAAATGCTGGCGAAGATACACTTTTTCGGGATTGATATCTGTAAGCGTTGACATCAATGTTTTTGCATTGGGTGCCGTGGTATAATTACACTCATCATAGCCGTAATATTGCCAGACATGACGAAGAGGTTTGCCCTTTACACCGGCATCCACACCAATCGTGACAACTTCGCTGCTATTCGAGTCATCCGCTTGTAATCCGAGCGGACAAAACAGTACCAGAATGATTGAGATGAACAATTGAATACGATTACTCATGTCATGTTCCTCAATTTGATACTTCAAATGCACTACTTCACCGGCAAGTTACTTTGAATCTGTGCCAATGCAATACAGGTTTTCGACGCCCCGCAGAAACATCTGCCCACTACTGATTGCCGGCGAGGCACGGGTCTCTTCACCTAATTCATTGCGGGCGACGACCTCATATTCCGGGCCCGGCCTGACGACCGTCATAACGCCCTTGTCCGACAGGAAGTACACCAGACCATCGGCTATCAGAAGTGAAGGGCTGTGCTTTCCTTCGAGGCGCTGCCGCCAGAGACTCTCGCCGGTCTTTGCCTTCAGGCATGTCGCCACCCCGCTGTCAGATACCACCAGAAAGTAGGGCCCGGCCGCGACTGGACTGGGCACATACGAGCAGTCCCGGTCTTTCTGCCAGACGATGTGCGTGTCGGTCACGTTGCCACTTCCATCCGGGCGGATGCCCTGCATAAAAAGATCCGGAAAGCCACTCGTCATAAAAAGAAGCTCGCCGTTATAGACCAACGACGCAACGAACTGCTCGGTGGGACCGTCTATTATCCAGTGCTGCTTTCCCGTGTCGGGATCGTAACTGGCAACGCACTTGCTTCCCGAAAGTATCATCTGGTTTCGCCCGTCAATATGATAGATGACCGGCGCGCAGTAGCTGCGCGTCATGTTCGGGCGGGGAGTTTTCCAGATTGTTTTGCCGGTGGCACGGTCCAGCGCGACAATGTAGGCCGGGCCATCGTGGTCCCCATTGACAATGACCTTGTCTTTCCAGAGGACGGGACTCGAACAGTAGCCGTGCATACTTGAAAACACCCCCGGCCGGACTTCCCAGACTTTGTTACCTTCGAAGTCGTAAGCTGCAACGAACATCTTATCGCGGTCAAGAAAGCTGACATACACCTTTTCGCCATCCGTCACGGGCGTCGATGTTGCATAGCTGTTCAGCGAATGTTTCCTTTCAAGCGGCGACTCAAGCACAACGCGCTGCCAAATTATATTTCCGCTGCTGCGGTCCAGACACAACAAGACGCGCTGCTTTTGCTCTTCGAGCGCCGTGACAACAAAGATACGAGAGTCCCAGACTATCGGCGACGCATGTCCTTTGCCCGGTATTGGAGCTTTCCATGCGATGTTCTCTGTACTGCTCCATCTGACGGGTACATTCTTTTCCAGGCTGGTGCCGTCGCCGCGAGGCCCTCTCCAACCGGGCCAGTTCTCAGCCGAAACAGGGCCCGACAGAAAAGTGATGAACACTATCGCTAAACACAGGCTGACAATAATGTTTCGATAGCTGATTTTGAACTTATTTTGGTGCATCGTCATCTACCTTTTTTTCATCGGGCCTGACTTCGGACAAATCAAGTCCATACGAGGGCGGCTCGCCGCCGGGGCCCTTGAAATAATGGCTCATCCACCGCATCATGCCATTGTTAAATGGAAAAATGGCATAAAGTGCCTTAAGTAATGTCTATAATACCAAATCGTATTTCTTTTTCAACCGTCTAAGAAGTGATAAACTGTTGTGATTTCTTTTGAGACCTCCAAAGCACAAGCCTATTCTGAACATTATCACAGCCGGGCGGGAAGAAATAGGCAATATTGTTTCTGTAATCTCCTGGTGACGTATATTTAATACAAAATAGAATTTTTTGTGACAGGCCGATTCAAGGACCTAAGGAGAAGAGGGAAACATTGAGGTAACTTTATAATCAGGAGGCCTTGCTGCTGCCGGTTTTCGTATGGGCCCAGTCTTATTTGCCTGCTCCCGGTCAATCATATCCATACGCGGCCTATCCACCAACATCTCCCGGAGAGGTTCGAAGGTTTTCAAAATGGCCTGATAATCCGGGGCCTCTTTGGATGTGAAGACAACCGTCTTACAAGCCTCGGTCCCCCCGGCACGGTCCATTGTGCGCCGTCATTGTACACAGCACCCGTGTATCACCGGGAACAGCACGCGGCTCTATGAAAGTCGCCGGGCTTAATACGCGGTTACCATAGTACACCCCCAGGTTCGTGCCGTCCGGATTGATTGTCCACAGGCTTTGTATCGGAATCGCAGGCCTGTCCACGTATTCCCAGCGCCCGTAAATAAGCCGGCCGTCGTTCATCAGGCTCGGCGTGAAATCGTTCAGATAGTTGGCTGAGATTCGCCGGACGTTCTTTCCGTTTGGAGCCATGCGATAAAACACCCCTACCGGCGACGTCCAGCAGTATGCAAAAGCCGGCTTGCGAGTCGACAGAAACCCTATATCCCCGGACGGCAAACTAAATTCGAAGTATGCCGAATGGTTCAAAACTTTTGAGAAGTTCTATCCTGCTCTTAAGAATATCAGGAGCAAAGTTTAGCGGCCGGTTTCAATGTCCTCTTCTCGTTATTAAATACTTCCGGTACAATCTCGGGTGCGCATCGGATTATATATCCTATGCTCGTTGGTAGTTGTCAACGGATTGAACATTCTATTGCCGTAATATGCAAAACTAACATAGCTATGGCTACCAGCCGCCACCTCCACCTCCTCCTCCGCCGCCGCCGCCGCCACCGGACCCACCTCCACTGGACCCACCTCCACCGCTGGGTGACGAGGACAGGCTGGAACCGATAGTGGAAGTCATGGCGGACAAGCCGCTTAACACAGATGATACGAACTCAGCACCCGACAGTGATGATACGGTCTCAGCACCCGACAGTCCCGAAGAGGAGAGTCGAGAATAAGGGCGGTAATAGGGAATATCGACATTCGATATATCGGCTATATTGCCGAGGTAATCTTTAGTGACGCCAAAAGCAATGGCCCAGGGCAGCAAGTCCTCAAACTTCAGGCCCATGGCCTCACTGCGTTTGAGTGAGTTGCGCATTTCATTCAGGCGCTGCTTTACAGCCGCACCCTGCTTACTTTTTCGGGCCATGGCCCCGCCGGATATGCAGATCAATGAGCCGATGAAAGCACCGGTGATACCTGCATCAACCATCCAGCCGCTGGTCCGGTAGTTCTTAAGCGATACTGTGAACAAAACTCCCAAACCGATAACAACAAAGGGAACAAGGAAAAGACTTTTCAATAATCCTTTGAGACCATTACGCTTCACGTTGGATAAGAGCACCATGCCGGGAAATCCGGCAAACATTGAGCCCCACACGGCAAAAAAGAGCACATCCACTTTCTCAATGGCCGCCAATGCCAGAGAAGACGCGATTACAATCAAACCAATAATAATAAAAGGTTTTTTGGCCTTCTTCGGCAGTTTCGCGAACCAGCCAAGCGTTTGAACCTGCTGCCAAGCTTTTTTCTTGATTTTAGGAATGTGTTTATAAAAGTGATTATTCAGCTTGTCGGTGTTTACTTTTTCCCCTTCGACTAAACGGCCCTTAAACAGCCTCTTAATCAGCAGTTCTTCGTAACCTGACAATTCGCCCTTTCCGGGTACTTTAGTAAGCTCAAATTCGTAGCGACTGGGTTCTTGGAACCAACGGGATTTGTGCTCCTGCTCCTCTTTGATTTCATCGATATGGATATAACCCCGACGGGCCAGATCCATTATTGTCGCCGTTATATCCTGAACGTCAAAGCTCTCATCGATCAGCAGCCCGGCCAGCCCGGGCATAATATCAAGTACGTCTATGTCATAAACTTGCTGTGGTTCAGGCACAGGATCCCTTCCGATGTTGTACCATATTATTAACAACATAAGCCCCGCCGCCACTGTGCCAACCGGAAAGACCCAGGGCTTGATATGAAAGGTATAGGTATGAGTTGGACTGCTGTAATGTTCCAGCATGCCCTTTGGCAGCGATAATTTTATCTCGAATTTGTCTTTCCGGCCGATTTCCACGGCGCTGAAATGAACCGATCGTCTGTCTTGCTGATTGATTTGCCATTTTGCCTCAGGGGCCTTGGTATAAAAGATGACCTCGACCCGCTCCGGCTCGACCGCTTTCGGAAGGTTCAGCGTTACAGACGCCGCCTTAATACGGTACTCGCAATCCCGAATCAGTGGTTTCCAATAAAGCACATCACGCCTCCAATACTGACCAATAGCTCCCCTGACTCGATAGCGGATTTGAAAAGTAGTCGCCGTATTACTATAGGGTGGATCTTTTACATTACGGCTGCGCCACTTGACATTAATCCTGCCTTTTTCCTTTTCGACGACGTAGCCGCCCTTACGGCTGATACTGCCTTTCTTATAAACTGTATCGTTCTCACTAAAACCTATAATTTCAATCCCGTCACATCCGTACAGCGAGTAATAGCGATAGAGACCGTTCCAGTCGCCGCTCAGCCGTACCCGTTGTGTTTCCACCACATCGAGGGACGTATCCCTGTTAAGGGTCATATTCACATCAATATGCTCATAGACAAGCTGCCTCCCCGAAGCTATGGCCGGATTAGCCGAAAACAACAAAAAACCGGCCAACAAACAAACCAAATATTTATATGCGAGACGGCAACTTTTCATTTTGTTCCCCTCGAAAAACTTAATATCTCTCAAAACGGCCTTCCTCGTTGCTTTATTCGCAATTATGCCCCGATACTAAGCAACATCAAACACCGCGTGCCTGCTGAAAGAATTACGTCCCGACTATTGCCGGAATGCAGTCTCATTTCATGGCAATAATGCGGTCGATGCGTTTTGCTATATCGGTCAGGTGGGCCTCGTCGCCGCCCGAAAGCTCCGCGGTCATATAGCCGTTGTAGCCGACCTCGTCCAGTGCCTTGCGTACCTGGGGCCAATTGACATCTCCATCCAGCAGGTTCTTCCACTGATATCCGCTTCGTTTGAAGTCTTTCAGGTGGATTTTGACAATCCTTTTACCCAGTGTCCGAATCCAATGGTGGGCGTGGCCGTAAATAATGACGTTGCCTACATCGAAATATGCCTTGACCCAGCGACTATTCAACTCGTCCAAATAACGTGCAAATTCGATTGGACTCAACAGGAACATGTTCCACACATTTTCAACCGCAACGATTACACCCGTCTGCTCGGCGGTGGGTATCAACCTGCTGACGTATTCCTGAGACCATTTGTACGCATCCTGATAACTAAAATCCTCCGTGACGCGCGTCGGAACCAGTAATACTGCATCGGCACCCATGACCTTGGCACAGCGGAGGGCATTTTCCATCTCTTCAATTTTTTTGCCAACCTCTTTCGGGTCACGATTGGTAAACGGCGGCCACCAGCCGTATAGCAGGCTGTGAATCGGTGTCCCCTCCTCTCTTGCTATTTTGGCCTGTTCAGCCGCCGCCTTAAGATCCTTCATGGGCCTGGCTTCAATTCCGTCAAAACCGCACTTCTTGGCTAAGCGAAATTTCTCGGCATCCGAAAGTTTACCGGGCAACATACCAATAATCACGGCCTTTAATAACTTCTTTTCCTTCTCCGCTCCTAAAGAGGGAGTGGTTGCAGTTAATATGCCCGGTGCAATAGCGGCCGCGGCGGTCAGCTTCAAAAAGCTGCGACGTTCAATCTTTCTGTCTTTCATAATTCCTTCTCCTGTTTATCTTTTACTTAAATCCTTAACGCGAATATTGCGAAACTCAAGCTGGGAGCCATGGCCGAGAAAACCGATATACCCCTTTTCTCTGTGGAGTCCCGGATGAGCCCTTTTGTCCATCGTCTTCGTGATTTGGCTGATGTCTGCATCGACAACAAGGCCGCCATTTAGCTTGACCCTGATGCGTCCTCCCTTGGCCATGACCTCCTGATAATTCCACTGGCCCACCGGTTTTTGACAGCCTCGTATTACCGGAACCACGCCATAAATGGAGCCGTGATATTGATAGGGCTGCAAATTTTTATATTGGTCTGCAGTATCATCCAGTATCTGCAGTTCCATTCCCCCATAGGCCGCATCAACATTCAGGGGTGTGCGAATGCCAAGACCGTTATTGGCTCCCGGGGTCAGCTTAAATTCAAACCGGAAGATAAAGTCACTATACTCATCTTTGGCGTAAACATTACCGCCCTTCTCGCATATAATCCTGCCGTCTTTGGCGACATAACCATTAGTATCACCTATCCAACCCGTAAGGTCTTTGCCGTTGAACAGGGAAACAAAACCTGTGGCCTTTTCCTCTTCGGTCAGGCCCCGCGTCCCTTCATCGCGCGGAATCTCGCGAATATAGATATTGCGGAAATGGATAGGGTCACCGTGACATTGCAATTCGATTTGTTCGGAAGGAAAAATGGGCCGGGAGCGGTCCCAGTAATTCTCCAGAACAATATTATCAACAATGAGCTTGCCGTTAAGATGCACCGTGACCCCCTCCCCGACCATTATGATACGAAACGTGTTCCATTGGCCGATGGGATTGTCCGCGATCATGGCGGGCTTGCTTGGATTTTTCTGATTGTTATAGAGACCGCCGGAACCGACCTTGTGCTGTTCGGGGTCCCAAATCTGTACCTGCGGCGTACCGCGCAGATAGATACCGCTGTCACCTCGCGGATTGACAATCTTCCAGTCGACCTGTAACTCGAAGTCTTCGTAATCCCGCAGCGTGGCCAGGCTGAATCCCTTGCCGTCAAATTCCAGGATACCGTCTGCGACCTTCCAATGCTCGCGCATGGATTTGTCCGCCTTGGCCTGTTCTTTGGCCAGTGCCTCGGGACTTAATTTGGCCCGCTTAATGGGATTATCGTATGGGCTTGATAGCAGCCCTTTCCAGCCGGTCAAATCCTTGCCGTTAAACAGAGCCACAAATCCTTCGGGAGCTTGATTCAGCCCCTTTTCCCCGCAGGATGCGGATTGCGCCAGGCACGCAACCACCACCAAAAAACAAACTACATTGAGGCATTTCATACATCGCTTGGTTTTTCTCATTTTCTTCATTTCCGGCACTCCTTCCTCTTTTTCTGAATTGACCAAAGTAAGATACTTACCCTACAATACTTTTCTGATAACCACTGATAATCTTCACTTATCAGGCAATAACTATAATAGGTATCAAGGCAATTTGCAAGAGTAGAATTGGAGCAAACTCTATAATGTGGCCCAAAAAATCCGCATCTATTGAATCCCTTAAGGTGGAGGTGGCGGGCCTATACCCCAGCCGATAGCTGCCAGCATCGGCATAATTTCGGGATTTGCCATAAAAAGGTCCCAGCACAATTGTGTGCGGTAGTTTTCAATCATCACCACAATAGGTCCCTGGTCGATGGCCAAATAGGCATCCGAGAACCAGTTTTCCTGTAAATTAAACGCATCGTAGAAACCAAACGGCCCCCACAGCCTGTCACCGTAAACGTGATAAAAATGCTTCAGGGTGGCGATGGATTCTGCCGGCGTGAAAGGCATGGCACTAAGAGCCGCGGTCGGGGTAATGGTGCCGTTGTCGTTGGTAGGCGAATGGGCAAGATAACCCCAGGGATTACAACTGGCGGTCAGGCCCCATACCGAAGCGCTATAGCCGGCAAAGTTATTGGGATTATTGATGCAGTGTGCACGATTGATTAGGGAAATGTTGCGACTATTATTGAAGTAGTTGCAGTAATTATCGCTTTTGTTGCGCGGGTCAAATCCCAAAAACGAATAATGCGTCCAGAACAAAGGCCCGCCGTAATCAGGCCCCACCCACTGATAATAACCATAGAAAGTATCGCCGTTGGCATACCAGGATTCCCGCGCCCAGCCGTCGTAATAACAGGATGGCGGTATCGGGTGCGCCGGCGAAGCAATCGCCAGCAGATATGCGACCATACATTCATTATAACCGGTAATCCTGAAGCTGTTCTGCCAGTTGTGGGTCGGCGACCACAACCACCACAGCGAATTGCCGTCCGTGTCCCCGGCTCGGCGATACCAGTCCCACTCCACATCCTGCCACAACTTAGTCACCATGCTCCGGACTGAGGTCTCGACAGTATCATCAGAATCGAAGTACTGCCGTACCGCGAGCATCCCCTGAATCATAAACGCCGTCTCAACCAGGTCGCCGCTCATAATCGGATTGCCAAACTCATCGTAATCGAAGGCTATAGGCTCACCGGTCGTACCGTCAAACCAATGCGACCAGGCACCATGATAACGAGCGGCCTTTTCGTCAAGAAAGGTCAAAATCTTCAGGATTCGCTCGGCCGCTTCGATCCGGCTGACGAACCCGCGATCGACCCCGACGACAATCGCCATCAATCCGAAACCTGAGCCGCCGGTGGTGACGGTCCGGCGGTCCCCCACGTAAAACCTTTCCCTTGCCAATCCACTCACAGGATGACCAAAATCCCAGAAGTACCGAAAGACAGCTTCCTGCACAGAGGTCAAAAGCTGCTCATCGGTCATCGCATAAGAAGTAGCGCTGACAATGCCTGATTGTGCAGTCTCTCCGCCATCGAGCACCGACGTTATATAATAATAGACCGTCCTGCCGTTCACACCGAGAAAGTCACTATAGACAGATACCGTGTGTACCGAACTATTCAGCTTCGTAAATGGTCCCACAGAGGAATCAGCGCGATATATATTATAACCCTCCAGACTCGGTGCCTTTACAGGCCTCCATCGCAAATCAATTCTGCTGTCGTGCCCGGTGGCTGTGAGATTGTAATAATCGGGATTGATCCGGCGCAGCCTCAGATTATCAACGAACAAGGTCCCCGCTATGTCCCCTGGCCCGCCCATGTCCTCGAACACCAGAGCGCCGATGCCGCCAAGACCCACGTTGTTTCGGTCGACAACATCAACGACTACGGTATGCCACTTATCAAAAGAGGTGGGGACATTAGCGGATTTATTCCAGCCGAACGTCGCATCCCACACGCCGACGAGCCCTGCAGGAAACAGAAGGCCTCCGGTCGGCACAAAGACATCGAAGACAATTTCATCCACGCCGGCCAAATCGAAGGTAAATCCGCCGGTAAAGTTGTACCCATACTCGACCTTGCGGTCCGTTTCGTTGTCCCAGGTCAGCCCGAGTACATACCTGCCCTCGGTTGCAGTGGGCACAATTCCGAATGTCGGATGGTTCGTACCACCCAATAGCCGGGCCCCTATAGTGACACTCGGATCGGTGGGATGTGGCCCCAAAATCCCGACATGCGTTTCATACGGCTCGTGGCCGGCAAGCAAATTAGTAACGTAAGGCTCAACACTCCCCCACTCTACCGCTAATAAATTAAAATCAGTAAAATCGACCCTGTCGCTGTAGTCGAAATCTGCACCGCCGCAGAAATAGTCCGCCAAACAACCGGTGTCCAGCCATTTCTCAGCAAAACCGGCAAGGTCGGACCAATCGATACGACCATCCTTAATCAAATCGAACCGAACCGCCTCCGCTAAACCGGGCAGACTTGGCGCCAATACCAGCACCGGCAAGACCATGCTAACAAGACCAGAGATACCTTTATTCATCCCTCATTTTCCATGACAATTATAAAATGGAGTATCCGAACTCTTGTGTCGAGTTTTCCTGTTTGACATAAATATGGCAACATTCCTCCTTTTTCTATCCTTATGATGCCAAATTCGCGTTAAAAAGTCAAGTGTCTTAAGTGTACCCGTGTCAAATACTTATCTGAACAAAAAGAGCAATCAAACACGGAAGGGCTGAAAACAACAAAGGGACAGGCTTAGTGAAAAGGATATGCCACTCAAGCCTTGCCGCTCAAGGAGCTGAAACGCCGGGTGTATTCTGCGTCTTCGGCCGGCTGGTCGCTATATTGGTCGTAAATACCCACAATAACCGCATCGTTTTCCTTTATGGATTGGAACGTCTCGCGGAAGGCTTTTTCCACCCACGCCTTGCGTTCGGAAAGTCGCCCCGCCGCCAGAATCTTAAAAGCCAGACACGGCCTCTTTGTCTGCCGTATCACCTTGAACATCCGCGGCGGGTCCTCCTGTAAATAAACTTCGGGCACAGGGATTGGGACCCGGCCCAACAGCTTCTTCAATTCGGCTTCGCTTCGATGGCGTTCGTAAACGCAGGCCATATAGTAATCCACGTCCCAGCCTTTGTCCTCGATGGCCTCTATCACAGCCGGCATGTGAGTGGAGACCCCCACCATAAGACCCGCATCGCGAACACGCTTGAGGAAATCATGAATCTTATCAAGCTTGCCCGCTTTGAACAAATTGTCGGTTGTTTCCCCATGATGCGCGATACCCAATCCGCCGGCTTTTGCTATCGGTTCAATCTCTGCCAGATCCGAGTTGATGGATAGATAGTGTATCTTCCCCCCATCGTCGATAAAGCGACGGTACATTTTATATTTATCACTGCCGGACTGCCAGCAATTAATCCCCACCTCCTGGCAGCTGCGCAGGGTCTTAAGGATTTGTTCCGGCGTGTAGTATTGCCGCATCTGGTGGTTGACAAAAACAGACAGGTGTGAACCGGCATTGAAGGGATTGGCCCCACAGACCAGTCGGGAAAGCGACACCTTCCCGAATTTTATACGAGGCAGCTTGGCCTCGCCGGCCCATGCGGAGGACACCCTGCCGACCTGCTCCGCAGCCATCGCAGCAACAGGCAAAGCTCCCAGCTTTTTTAGAAATTCACGACGAGAGGATTGTTCACATCCTGATGAATTATCTTTATAGTCTCTATCGCCTTGATTTAGAGCGGGCATTTTTCACCTCCAAAAGAATCGTAAAAACTAATTGTTGCCTGTTAAGGTTCGCTCCAAAAGCAATACCAACATCATTGGAGCCAAAACATTCAAAGGCAGTATTTTATACTTAAATCTCGCCCACGTCAATCCTTACAAATCCTCACAAGCAAAATGGGCTTGCACTTACAACCCAGGCCAATTAAACTATTACGCAAACAACCTTACTCTTATTACAGATTTAGGAGATTTCGCCATGAAGAATTTTTTATCCTGTCTGCTGGTAACATGCATCCTTCCGTTTTTTTGCGCATCATGCACGGCTTCCGTACAAAAATCGCCGAACTGGCGGGGTTTACATGTCCTCATGACAACTCAGGACAAGACCCAGGAGCTTACCGAAGTTGTAGGCGACCTGGCAAAACTTGGCGTTAATGTCATCATAGCGGAGATAAATTACGGATACGAATATGAATCCCATCCGGAGCTGCGGGGAAAAAACCCGAGCAAAAGAGAGCACATCAAAAGGCTCCTTGGTGAATGCAGGAAACACAATGTCCGCCTAATCCCGCAGTTCCAGTGCCTGGGTCATCAGTCGTGGCGTGAAAACGTTTTTCCTTTATTGGTCAAGTATCCCCAATTCGATGAAACCCTCGGCCAATATGACAAAAACGAACAGATTTACTGCCGAAGCTGGTGTCCGCTTCATCCACAGGTCAATCGGATAGTATTCGACCTGATGGACGAGCTGATTTTTGTTTTTGAAGCCGATGCCTTACACGTGGGAATGGATGAAGTCTTTCTTATAGGTGAAGACAGCTGCCCGCGCTGCAAAGGCCAAAACAAGGCAAAGCTTTTCGCCAAAGCCGTCAATGACTACCACGACCGTCTGGTCAAAAAACACAAGATTGAAATGCTTATGTGGGGAGACCGTCTAATCAACGCCGGCAAAATTAATTACGGCAAGTGGGAGGCCAGTGCCAACGGCACCGCCGGTGCGATTAACATGATACCAAAAGACATAATAATCTGCGATTGGCACTACGAAAAACGTGATACCTACGAATCGATACCCATGTTTTTGAAAAAAGGCTTTCGGGTATGGCCGACCGGCTGGAAAAAATTAGAAGCCACTAAAGCGCTCGTTGAATATTCCCGGCGCTTTGAAAACAGCCGAATGCTCGGACACTTAAATACAACCTGGGGAGCTGTTCCTATAAAAGATTTGACAAAATTTGAACCGATACTATACGCCACAATTTGCTTTCGGTAACTTGCTCGTGAAATTAAGCAAAACAGAGGAGAAATCTTAATAAAAGAAAGAGGGTATAAAATGGGTAATACAAAGAATACAACAACTAATATAACACGTCGTGGTTTTTTCTCCGGTGCGGGGGCGGCCGTTCTGTCATTTACGATTATCAAACCGTCTCTTGTAAGGGGGACGCAGGCTAATACCCGCATCGAGGCCGGCTGCATCGGGCTGGGAGGCCGCGGAAGAATGATAGCCGGCATGATCCAACAACACGGTGGGTATCAAATCACGGCCGTGGCGGATTATTTTGAACAAGTGGCCAAAGCCGCGGGCCAACAATTTAAAGTGCCCGAATCAAGGTGTTTTTCCGGGCTGTCCGCCTATAAAAAACTCCTCGCAGGTAAAGTGGATGCCGTATTCCTGGAAACTCCACCTTATTGCTTCCCCGACCATGTAGAGGCCGCCGTGAAAGCGGGCTGTCACGTGTATATTGCCAAGCCGTTGGGTTGTGACGTTCCCGGATGTCTGCGAATCTCCAAAATGGGCCAAAAGGCCACGGCCGACAAGAAGGTCTTTCTGGCCGACTTTCAAACACGCACGGACCCCTTCTACATCGAAGGCATAAAAAGGGTACAGGCCGGTGCGATTGGCAAAATCGCAATGTTGAGCTCGGAATATAACGACGAAAGTTTTTCCGACCCGCCGAAGACCGCAACCATCGAAAGCCGGCTGCAAAATCTTATTTGGGTTAATGATAACGACCTGGGCGGCAGCTATCTGGTCAACGCAGGTATTCACGCCGTCGACGTAGCCCTGTGGATTGCAGGAAGTCCGCCGGTCAGTGCTATGGGTTGTTCCCGCATCGCCCGGAACAATCCAAATGGAGATTCCCACGACGTCTTCTCGGTTACTTATGAATTTGCCAATGGCCTTATCCTCAACCACAGGGGCGAGCATCTGAGAAACCGGTTCGAGTTTCGCTGCGATTGTTTCGCGCAGGGACAGGATGGATACCTCGAGACAGGCTATACAAGTCGTGTCAGGATTCTCGGCAATAAAACCGGATATCGGGGAGGCGACGTGGAAAATCTCTATCCTCGAGGCGCCGAGCGCAATATCGACACCTTCCACAAATCCATTATAAACGGCATCTACGATAACCCGACTCTCGAACCGAGTGTGAATTCTACTCTGGCGACCATCCTGGGCCGTGAAGCCGCCGGCAGAAACACTAAACTCACTTGGGACGAAGTGATCCGGGAAAACATAGGATTCGAAGTCGACCTGACCGGCCTGAAAGCATAAGTAAATCCGGTGACCGCGCTCAACGGTAATGGGCAAGGCAAAAATCGAGAATACACTGCAAAAACCTGACGAAGAAGAGCTTACAGCGTCCCTATCCGTTGTAACGGAGAGGGCGGGATTCGAACCCGCGGTAGGGACAAGCCCTACACAGCCTTTCCAAGGCTGCTCGATAAGCCACTCCGACACCTCTCCAAAGCAATTTACAATTATTTAGTATTGCTATATGGTCCGAGTTTTCGTCCACTATAGCAGCAAAAAAGGGATTTGCAATCGAAATCCACCGGTTGGGCGCGATTCCAGCACAACGAGATTTTTCAGAAAAAAAATGAACCGCTCGCCCCTGATAATAGACTATGATAGATAGAATGGACAGGTCGGTTGACCAACTTGTTGATGAAATACTCGTGATGGATGCCCAGGACGGCAGAGCCAGGGCCATGGAAATGCTTGTAAGCCGCTGGCAGAAACGCCTCTGGAAGTACGCTCTTCGATTGACCGCCGACGAACAGGCAGCCTGGGACGTTACTCAGGAAACCTGGCTCGGCATCATAAAAGGATTGAGAAAATTGAACGACCCTGCAAATTTCAAGGCCTGGGCATATAAAATAACAACAAACAAATCAATCGACTGGATAAAAAAAGATAAAAATATAAAAAAGATAAGCATCGAAGAAATTAAAAATCATCATCAAAAAGAAAAAAAAGATGCAGGCTTGAAAGAGCTGCTGCAAAAATTAGACGTGAGAAAAAGAGCCGTTATCAGCCTGTACTATTTTGAACAGCTTACCGTCCCCGAGGTAAGCACCGCCCTGAAAATTCCAAAGGGGACCGTCAAATCCCGGCTGGCAAAGGCAAGAAAAGAGCTCAAAGAGCTTTATCAAAAACATTTCGAATAAACTGAAGGAGAAAAAAATGAACGATGAACAAATCAAAAAAAACGCCGATGACACCTGCAACGAATCAAAAGAAGACTCAATATGGTCGATAGCAAGGGACTTCTACGGCCCAAAGATGCGCTCCACCGCAATTCTCGTCTGGGTATGGGCCATCATCTTTTTTGTCCCGGCCGCGTATAGCGCCGTCAAATTCTTTAAAACCGACCAGACAAAATTCCAGATAATGTACGCCGCCATCTTCATCTGCTGCTTCAATGGCATTTGTCTGATGAAGATTTTCGCCTTGCTGATGATCCACAGACAGGGCATCAAACGGGAAATAAATAAACTGAAAAAATAATGGAAGGGATATAATCATAAGCAAAAGCATTAAGGAATAAAAAAATGAACAACGAACAGATAAAAAAAATAATAGACAGTCCCGAAGAATACGATGACACGAAAGAAGACACACTATGGTCAATGGCAAGGGATTTCTACAGTAGAAAAATGCGATCCACTGCAATTCTTGTCTTTATATGGTGCGGCACCTATGCCACACTGGCTGTTTTCAGTGCCATCCAATTCTTCAGGGCCGACCTGACCAAATTCCAGATTATGTATGCTGCTTTTTTTGTTTGTTGCATCCAACTATATGCTGCAGCAAAGGTTTTCTCGTGGCAGGCGGTACACAGAAACAGCATAAAGCGGGAAATAAAAAGGCTCGAACTTCGCATCGCAGAGTTAGCCGACTCTATTGCGGAGAAGTCTTGACAGGCTCAAAACCTGTTTTTGCCGGTTGGGCAGAAACCTGCTGAAGAAAGACCGTTACATAAAACCTGATATTGCTGTAAAATAGATCGTTTGCTGAGGCGCCGGTTTGGCGTAAATGAGTTCTGTAAAATTGAGGTTAGACATACTTTGAAAAGAAAACAAATGAGAATCATACTCTTTACAGGCAAGGGCGGCGTGGGCAAGACTACCATCGCTGCGGCAACTGCAACCCGCACAGCCCAGCTCGGCCACAAAACGCTGGTTATCAGCACGGATGCCGCGCATAGCCTGGGCGATAGCTTTGATGTGCAGTTAGGCAATTCTCCCACCAGGATCAGCGACAACCTCTGGGCACAAGAGGTCAACGTCCTTGAAGAGATTACCGCCAACTGGCAGACAATTCAGAACTACATGGCCTCTTTCTTCAGGTCCACCGGCGTTGACGACATCCTCGCTGAGGAAATGGCTATTCTGCCCGGCCTGGATGAGCTGTTTGGGTTGTTCCATATTCATAAAGCACATCAGTCGGGGACGTATGACTGCCTTATCGTTGACTGTGCACCAACGGGGCAGACTTTGCAATTGTTGAGTATGCCGGAGGTCGCACGTTGGTGGATGCAGAAGTTCTTTCCCGTCGAGAGGAAGATCGCAAAGACCCTCCGGGCGATGAGGAAGAAGAAGATAATGTCCATCCCTATCCCGGAAGACTCTGTATACGCCTCTATCCAGCAGCTCTATGATAACGTCGGGGCATTGAAGGAAACGCTGGCAGAACCCGGAACAACCTCGGTTCGTATTGTCCTGAATCCTGAGAAGATCGTGCTGGAAGAGACACAGCGGGCCTATACGTACCTGAATCTGTACGGGTACCCCGTCGACTGCGTGATCGCAAACAGGATTTTGCCGGATGAAGTCACTGATTCGTATTTCTCCACCTGGCGAAAATCGCAACGCGGGTACATGGCCAAAATGGAAAGCATCTTCTCACCGCTACCCGTCTTACAAAGCAAGCTGATGCGATCGGAGATAGTAGGACGAAAGCTGCTGGTTCAGCTCGGACGAGACATCTACAGCGGCCAGGATCCCACAAAAGTCTACTGTGACCAAAGGCCTCAAAAAATCATCAGGGATAAACAGGCCTATGTCCTGGTTTTGAAGCTGCCATTCGTGAAAAAGGCCGAGGTCAATATCCTCAAAAACGCCCATCAACTGACCATCCAAATAGGTAACTACCGACGAGACATCCTGCTTCCAAGTGCACTAAGCCTGCTGGATGTCGAAAAGGCAACGCTCAAGGCAGACGAGTTGAGAGTAACTTTTTTAAAAGGAGCATGAATTATGGCAAAGAAGCAAGAAGAGGTCGTTAAACTGGTCAGCTCTCTGTTCGAGGTCGAGAAACATTTCCTGGAGCTTCTGCTTGACTTCGTTCCTGAAGAGGCCAGAAAGCATCTGAGGGCCGCACGCAAAGAGAAGCTGTTGGCCGTGCGCGCTATACTCGATGCGAAGATCAAGGACATAGAGACCAAAGAAAAAACCAAAGGCAGGAGAAAACCACAAAAAGTCAAGGTAGAGTAACAGCAAAGCAACTAAAATTTTATTGATTGTTTTTGTTCTCTATTCGTCGCTTAACAAGGACCACCCAAAACAGCCTTCGGTGTATTGATATTGGCCTTGAGTTACAGAAAGAAATTTGGGTGAGCTTGAACGTTGCATTGGAGAACCACTATATGGAACCGCGTGATGTTATAAGACATATTACTGGATATCTTGGTGGCATCAGTATATTCTGTCTTGGAATACCATTTGTATTATACATCATCTCCACAAAACTCAATAGGCCGATTTGGGGCCTTGCACATTCACAACTGCGCATAGCACTTTCATTGCTGATCGGGGTCGTGGGAATCACATTCATGTTATGGTCCAATATTTACCTGTTCTTTATTGGCAAAGGAGGTCCCGCCGATGGATTCGGCGTAGCTGTCAGCCCCCGCACAAAGCATCTGGTGACAAGCGGACCTTATCGCTATACGCGAAATCCCATGGCCTTCGGAGCACTTTCGTTCTATCTTGCCCTGGCCCTGTTCTTCAATTCGGCGATTTGCGTAGCACTGGTGGCCATACTGTCTGGTGGAGCATATCTCTATCTCAGGTGTATTGAAGAAAAACGCCTGCTGAAAGATTTTGGCGATGCTTACGAGCAATATCGCAAGACTGTTTCGAGTCTTGTGCCTCTCCCTGCACGAAAGAAAACGTGACTCTCATTGAGCATTTTTTACTCGTCTCTGCGAGAAGAAATCTCTCAGCAGTTTGCTGCACTGCTCAACCAAAACCCCGGAAGTAACTTCCAGGCGATGGTTAAGTCGCTCATCCTGGACAATATTGTAAAGCGATTTACAGGCCCCCGCTTTCGGGTCATCACAGCCGTATACTAATCTATCAATTCTGGCCAGCACCAATGCGCCGGCACACATAGGACAAGGCTCCAACGTGACATATATCGTACAGCCGTTTAAATGCCAGTTCTCCAGTGCTGCCGCCGCCTGTGTCAGCGCGATTATCTCTGCGTGCGCCGTCGGGTCCTGTAACTGCTCTCTCTGATTATATGCCTTGCCGATTATCCGGTTTTCGCCAACTATGACCGCGCCAATGGGAACATCACCGTTTTCCTCGGCAATCCGCGCCTGCTCAATGGCGAGTCGCATAAAGTTTTCATCTTCTTTGGTTATATTTATCATTTATTATCCTTGCCTTGAAAACCCTTTCTGCAGGGGATATTAACCTAAAGGCTCCGGGATGTAAAATTAATTGCCGCTTTTTCTAATACTCTGGTATAATACATTTACTTGACAATGGCGGATAGCCGAATAACGTATGTATTATTCCTTGTAAGAAGATAGCAGCCTTATGCTTGAACTTATTGAAAAACATCTTTCAGAAATACAACTAATCTGCTCACAGTTTAATGTTAGCAGGCTCGAAATTTTCGGTTCCGCTTTGAGTGAAAACTTTGCTCAAGTATCAAGCGATATAGACCTTCTGGTGGAGTTTAAGCCGTTAAAACAGGGACGACACGCAGATACTTATTTTGGCCTGCTGGAGTCCCTGAAGAATCTGCTCGGCAGAAACGTGGATTTGGTAATGACAAAGGCGATTAGAAATCCGTATTTTCTGCAAAAAATAAATCAAAACAGGAAAGTTCTCTATGCAGCTTGAATCAAAAAAGATTTTGGAGGACATCCGGCTGGCCGGCGCTCATATCCTTGATTTTACCGCCGGTGCAACTTTTGATGATTATGTAGATAACAAGATGCTATGCTTTGCCGTGGAGCGACAATTTGAAATTATAGGCGAGGCTCTTAACAGGTTGTCCAGAATCGACCCGGATACGGTGTCGAAAATAAGTCGCTCTCAGCGGATTATCTCATTTCGAAACATTCTTATTCATGGCTATGACATCGTTGATAACACCGTAGTTTGGGACGTTATCCAACAAGACCTGCCAAACCTGCAAAAACAGGTACAAGACCTGCTCGCAGAAAAATAGACAGGGACATCACCGTTTTTCTCGGCAATCCGCGCCTGCTCGATGGCCATTTGCATGTACCGTTCATCCTGTTTGTTGTCAATCATGCCCATAGGCTCATAAGCGGTTCGAGTCGCTCTTTTCGAACACTACCGCCGACGACTCGCCCTCTTTTCGGGCTATGATCTTCCCGTCGTTCAAGAGCGTTGCGATGATTCTCCCGTCCTCACCCTCAAAGGTTATCACTGCGTTTCCTTCGGGGTCAATGGTCCACGTCCCCGCAAATGTTTCATCGCCAGTCTTCGCGATAGATATATCCTTCTCCATGAGCGAAAGCTCGATCGTCTCTCCCTCATACGTACCTTTCCACATACCCATAAAGGCCTTCTCCGGCCGATTACCGCTGCACGAGCTTAACGCCACGCAAACCAACAGAACCGCTGACAGTCCAAGAACATTTCTCATTGAAGCACTCCTTTCACTCATTTCAAATTCCACATCTGCTACTGAACTGGCCTCCTTCGGCCATCCCTGATATTCCACCATAGCAGCTTCCTCCGAAAACGCAAGTTTCCCTGCCGATTTACCTAGAATTTCGGGGCTCGGATCGGTATTCGACAATCTGCATATCGAGGTCGAAGGGCTGTTTGTCGGTGCATTTTCGGTAGGCGGTTCCGCGCTTGTAGTCGTCGGGCGGGACCTTTCTATACGGATTGAAGCCCGGCTTATCATCGCTGACCATGCCCTTGATATTTACGAATCCGTGCAGTGTATCGTAATTTTCAATCGATTCAAACTCGACGGCATACGTCTTGCCCGGTTCAAGCGGCACCTCGCCCGGCGCGAAAGAAACACCGAATACACCCCACGATGCGTCGCCTGTATAATTGCCATTGCCTATCGCTATCTTTTCCGTGCCTACAATCTCACCGCCCGGCCCGCCCTGCCGCACGCTCACTCTCACTCGCTGCTTCATAATCGAAGGCTGCACGCCCGACGTCGCCGCATACAAAATAACCGACGCCAGCCCCCTGCCCTGCGCCACATACGTCTGTGACCACGATTTGTCAAAACCGGCGAACTCAACAAACTTTTTCTGTACCCGCTTGTTATAGGGTATCAACAAACCATCGCAATCCGAGCCGACCGCCATACACATCTTATGTCCCTGCCAGCCGGCCTTTCCGTCTTGACCTATACGGTAACAATCCGACATCTTATCCTCATCCGCCCTCCAGAAAACCTGGAAGCTGCCGCCTTTAGTCTCCGCCTTCAGATGCACTGCGTATGTTTTGCCCGGCTCCGTCGGGATCTGGCCGGAATCCCAGCCCCCCGACCACCAATAATTCTTCGGCCCACCGCAATCCACGTCCAGAACAACCGCCGCAGGCCCGACCTGCTTCCATTTATCCGGCGTCCCCTTGCCTTTTTCGTGGATTGATATAAGAATATTCTGCCCCCTCGGCCCGGCCCCGTCCACCCCATCGGTCGCCAGCTTAAAGCCAACCTGTGTGATGCTCGTCCCCCTCGCTATGAACGTTTGATAGTAATCCGTGGCCGCCTTCGTGTCCCACGCCCCTTCGTAGAAATCGCCGTAGTCAAATACGGGAGAGAGCTTCCGGTCCACGACGTCACCCGGCTTTACGAACTGGTTAGTCAGAACAATAGGCCGCATAAAGCCCGCTGGATTAGAAAAGATGATGCTATAGTTTCCCGCACCGCCCGGCAGATAATACCACCCCACGGGATGTGTCTCCCATGTACGAAATCCGATTGCCTGGCTACCGGTGCCTGCCGAACTCGCAAAGCAATAGACCGCCGTCATAGCTACTTCTTCACTGCTGCCCGCGTACCGCGCCGCCATCAACCGCCCCTTCAAAACAACATGATCCGGAACCGACGCCAACACTATCAACTGGCATAATATAACAACATTAGCGACAAGTGATATCATATCACAACCTCAAATGAAATTAGATCTGATTCTTAAAGGTAGCAAAATACCGCAATTTGCATTTTGATTTTTGATACAAAAAGAATTTATCAAGCAGGAAAACAAATACTCCACCTGTTCAAATGCTCAACTGCTCTATTTTTTGCCTTTGGCAAAAAATACCCCCAAGGGGAGTCGAACCCCTGTCTCCAGGATGAGAACCTGATATCCTAGGCCACTAGACGATGGGGGCAAAAAAACCCAAAATTAAAAACTAAAAATTCAAAACTAAATTAGCGGCGGTTGGATTCGAACCAACGACCCTGGGCTTATGAATCCCATGCTCTAACCAGCTGAGCTACGCCGCCGAAACTGACAACAATGTATATAATCGGCCCCAAAATTGCAAGAACTTTACCGGAGAATATAATTTGTCGCCCGGCATTCGAATTTCGCAATTTTCAGTCTGCGGACTTTTGCTTTGACTCTACACCTTATTTCGACTATCGTCTAAGGCGAAAACCGAGTCCGAAAATGTATAAATCGGGCATAGTATTCACAACATAATCAGATAATGCCTGTTCAACAGGTCCCAATCGGACCCGCAAAAAACGGAAAGGACATATAAAATGTTCTACGACATTCTATATTCCATTGGCCTTATAGCAATTGCAGGCCTTATCGCCTTTTTTATAGGCAGGAGGATGGCCGCAAAACCTAAGATAAAATCAAAAACAACTACATTTCTACTCAAATCCATCCGGGCGATAGCTGAATTGGCGGTCCTTGAATATAGAACCGAAGGAGTCACCGAAATCAAGGAAAAAAATCTATTGTTTTATTGATTTTTTCGGATAGAAGAATACAATTTCCCAAGAATCTTAATTTGTGAAACCGGGCAGGACATTCATAATTCGGCACGAAATATCTGGAGAGATTCCGTCACGATGTTTTTTGAAGAGGCAATTTCAAAGGCACTAAGTGAAACAAACCTTGAGCAACAGCAAATGCTTGATAAGGCAACTGCCGAGTACTTTAGTAGTCTGCCAACACGTGAGTTTCCATCTACCGGTGATTTGGATGCGGCGGAAACAAGACTTAGGTTGTTTTTGAGGAAGGAATTGCTCACCCCGGCAATGTTGAAGAAAATAACAGGACAGCCTTCATTTGATAATAAGAGTGTTGAATCGTTGAAATTTGCTTTTGATACAATCGTACCGCAAGTGACTGTGCCAAAACCGGCCCAATTAATGGAATTGAGAGCAGCCAGCGTGGCTTTGGCAGCTTTACTCGGTGCTATTCTCGGATTAGCTCTACTAACGCCTTTGACTCGATTGGCCTTGGGAATGCGAGACGTAGGAATAGTCTTAGGCGGTCCTCTGGGGGCCTTTTGTTTGGTGTTAATTGTTTGGCGAGTATCGAGAAGTAGTTCTCTTATAAAATTCTTGCAGGTCTCTCAAAGAAGGCCTGCATTTGACCAATTGTCTCACGAGCAAGTGGTAAGGTCTTGTCTTAATTCATGGCTGAACATGGCGATTCCATTGCTGGTTGCGTTATACTGTTTTTCAAAGTCTGGCCAGGTTTTTACTGATAAGGAAGCGGCCTTTAGTACGCTGGCTGGGTACATATATGCTCTACACAGTGCCACTGAGAAGGACCTGCCAACTGCCGCAGACGAATTAATCCAGGAAGCCAGGAACTTCGGCTTTGAAGGTCTCGAGGGGCAACCGCAGTTTTTTCCTGATGTTGAGAAACGAGAAGACAGCTTTGTGTGGGCTTCCAGTCTTAAAGATAAATATGAAGCCTTCGGTGATATTAATGAAGGTGACGCGGTTAAAGTTGAGCGAAAACCCGTGATTTTGGGAGGCAAAGTATTGAAACGCGGTTTGGTAAGAAAAATTCGAGACAGGGACTGATTATGGATAAGACGCATATCCTCGCGGTGGATTTTGGGACCACCAACTCCTACTACTGCAAATGTCCTGCAGATCAGACTTCGCCGGTGGGTGTCGATTTCGGTGTCGGGAGGGACGGCATTGCTACCGCGATTCTCTACCGTGGACATAAAGAACCTCTGGTAGGGGATGCAGCATTGAACGAGTTTGGAGAGACGCCGGTAAAGGAGAGGGCGTCGTGGTGCTTGCGAACACAATTTAAACCTGACATTTCGACAAGCGATGAAGCGTGTAGGAATGCAGAAGATTTTCTAAGGACCATAATCGTCCAATGTGAGAGGCAACACATAGATATAGATCCAGGCAAACGTGAAGTTATATTTGGAGCACCCAGCGAATCAGAACGTGTCTTCAATGCGAAGCTCTCGCAAATCGCGCAGGCGGCAGGATACGGGAATATAAAAATTGTAGATGAGCCCATCGGGGCTTTGCTTTACCATCTTTGGCACAAGGATCTCTCACCAGTCGAGGCTCAAAGAGGCGTTTTGGTCGTGGACTTTGGAGGAGGAACGTGCGACTTCGCGTTTCTGTGCAGCCTGGAGGTACGTCATTCCTGGGGAGACTTTGAATTAGGTGGCCGATTGTTCGACGATATCTTTTTCCGATGGTTCTTG
>JAOUFU010000139.1 GCA_029858035.1 Phycisphaerae bacterium | reverse complement strand
GAAAGTACAGTGGCTTACAAGAACCGTTTTTACCCGGCTCCTGAAAAAGGCCGTTTCAATGGCCTTGTGGACGAAGGCAATGCTCTGTGGCAAAAGCTTGCTTTTAGAGCAGAATTTGCCGCGAACACAAAGCCGGCCAAAAACCTCCGCGATCTCTGCGTTCTCCGCGGTTAAAAATTCGTGCTCTTCGTGTGCTTCGTGGTTAAAAAATCCGTGTAATCCGTGTAATCCGTGGTTAATAAAAGACTTACGTATCTATAAGTCGCTTTACATCTGTAGAGATACATTTACAGATGTCATGAGCGCTTTACAAATCAGACTTTTTATGCAAAACAAAGCCAATTTCAGAAAAAGTCAAGTTGAACGTAACTAAAGTGCTAACAAAGGATTACGACCAAATGGACACTTGGTCAATTAGGAAAACAAAGCCAATTCAAAGCCAATCAAAGCCAATTCAAAGCCAATTCAAAGCCAATCAAAGCCAATTCAAAGCCAATTCAAAGCCAATTCAAACCCAAACAAACCCAATACAAACCCAATTCAAACCCAATTCAAAGCCAACTTGTCGCGGCGTAGCCTCTGGCGAAGCCGGAACTTGTCGCGGCGTAGCCTCTGGCGAAGCAGGAACTTGTCGCGGCGTAGCCTCTGGCGAAGACGGATCAAACCCAACTTGCTTTGCCTATTTTAATTCTTTCTACCTGTCAACTTGGCGTGGTCAGCCGCTTTTCTATGCCAAAATTTGCATTTTTTCCCTCACAAAATGCCGTATATCTCCTTGTATATGCGATTTTTGCATCACATAATTACCGTAATTACAGGTAGTTACAGACATTCGTCCTAAAATAGCCCCCTCTCTGTTTTAAAACTGGTATATTTTTTGCTTCTCTTGTATAAATTATGCGTAAATTTAACGACCAAATCCTATTGAACATAATATTAGGAGGCAATTAATTATGGCAGTAAAAGAATTGGCATTTGAAGGCGATGCAAGAGCTGGGCTGTTGGCCGGCGTCGAAAAGCTGGCGGCAGCGGTCAAACCAACGCTTGGCCCGAGAGGCCGAAACGCTATTATCGATAAAAGCTGGGGCGGACCGACCGTAACCAAAGACGGCGTAACGGTGGCTGAGGAAATTGACCTTATCGACAAGAAAGAAAACCTCGGAGCAAAACTCGTCAAGGAAGCCGCAAGCAAAACTTCAAAAATCGCCGGCGACGGAACAACCACGGCGACCGTCCTCACCGAAGCATTGTACAAGGAGGCTTACAAGAACCTTGCCGCCGGGGCGGATCCTATGGCCCTGAACCGCGGTATGCAAAAGGCAGCCAAGGCGGTAACGGATAAGCTCATTACGCTGTCAACGCCGATAAATATCACCAAAACCGACGACATAATAAATATCGCCTCGGTATCAGCTAATAACGATGTGGAAATCGGAAAGATTATGGCTCAAGCCTTCCAGCGGGTCGGCAAAGACGGCGTGATTACCGTCGAAGAGGGCAAAAGTTTCGAGACGGCAGTAGATTTTGTCGAAGGTATGCAGTTTGATCGCGGTTACCTTTCCCCGCACTTTGTAACCGACCCTGACAATATGGTCTGCGAGCTGGATAAACCATATATACTTATTCACGAGGAAAAAATCAGCAACGTAGCCAAACTCATTCCGCTGCTTGAAAAAATTGCAAAAACCAAAAGGCCCCTGCTTATTATCGCAGAGGATGTCGATAGCGAGGCGCTGGCAACGCTGGTGGTCAACAAGCTCAGAGGCATCCTGCAGTGCGCGGCTGTAAAGGCACCCGGATACGGCGACCGTAGAAAGGCGATGCTGCAGGACATAGCAATCCTGACAGGCGCTGAGCCGATTTTCAAAGACTTGGGCATCGAGATGGAAAACATTAGTATTAAACAGCTCGGCCAAACCAAAAAAGTGACCATCGACAACGATAATACAATCATCGTTGAAGGTGCCGGCAGCCAGGATGCTATCAGCGGCAGAATCAAGCAAATCCAGAGCGAAATAGAAATCACAACAAGTGATTACGACCGTGAGAAATTGCAGGAACGGCTTGCCAAGCTAACCGGAGGCGTCGCCCAAATCAATGTCGGTGCCGCAAGCGAAACGGAAATGAAGGAACGAAAAGCTCGAATCGAGGATGCCCTGCACGCCACAAGAGCAGCCATTGAGGAAGGTATCGTCCCCGGCGGAGGTGTGGCCCTCATTCGCTGTATCGATGCGGCCAAAAAATTAAAACTCAAAGGCGATGAGCAAACCGGTGCCGACATATTACTAAAGTCTCTCAGGATGCCCTGCTACTATATCGCCGCTAACGCAGGAGCAACGCCAAATCTCGTGGTTAACAAAGTCACGGAGGGCAAAGGCGGCTTCGGCTACAACGCCGACACCGACAAGTACGAAGACCTGCTCAAAGCCGGCGTCATCGATCCGGTAAAAGTAACACGAATCGCCCTGCAAAACGCTGTAAGTATAGCCGGCTTGCTGTTGACTACAGATTGCCTTGTCTCAGAAAAGCCCAAGGATAAAGATGAGATGGCTATGCCTCCAGGAGGCCCGGGTATGGGCGGCGGCATGGGCGGCATGGGAGGTGGAATGGACATGATGTAATACGGTCTGAAGCCCATGACTTTCGGCAGATGAGTAAAAGAGGATAAACAATGAGCAACAAAACAAAACCGTCCCAAACTTATACACCTGTACATAAGTACAGAATAAGCCAGGCAATTGTGTTCATGGTTTCGAGCTTTCTTCTCATCCCATTTTGTGCTCAAACAATCGCCAAATCAGCGTTACCTGAAACTGCCGAGCAGCGCGATGAACGGATGCAATGGTGGCGCGAGGCAAGGTTCGGGATGTTCATCCACTGGGGTGTATACTCTGTGCCTGCCGGCACGTACAAAGGCAAACAAATACCAGGCATCGGTGAATGGATTATGGAAAATGCAAACATTCCCGTTGCAGAGTATGAACAGTTTGCTAAACCATTCAATCCCGTCAAATTCAATGCCGACCAATGGGTGCAAATCGCCGGGAGTGCGGGGATGAAGTACATTGTTATCACCAGCAAACATCACGATGGCTTCTGTCTTTGGGACTCAAAAGTATCCAAATATGACATTATGGATACTGCGCCGTTCAAACGCGACATACTCAAGGAATTGTCAGTGGCCTGCAAAAAACACGGTATTAGGCTGTGCTTCTACCATTCGATAATGGATTGGCACCACCCGGATGCACAGGCACCTTTTTACCCGAACTATAACGACGACAGCCGTACGAATCCTAATTTCAGCCGATATGTCCAAAACTATTTGAAGCCGCAACTAAAGGAATTAATCACCAATTATGGCCCTCTTGGCGTACTTTGGTTCGATGGTGAATGGATAAAGGACTGGACGGAACAGCAGGGTATAGACCTATATAATTATGTTCGCAGCCTTCAGCCCGATATTATTATCAATAACCGTGTCAGCAAAGGGCGCAAGAGTATGCAGGGCATGACCAAGGAAGGTTATTTTGCCGGTGATTTTGGAACGCCCGAACAGGAAATACCACCCATGGGGCTGCCCGGTGTTGACTGGGAGACCTGCATGACAATGAATGATACCTGGGGCTTCAAGTCATACGATGATAACTGGAAGTCAAAGGAAGACCTGATTCGCAAGCTTGTCGATATTGCCAGCAAAGGCGGCAACTTCCTGCTCAACGTTGGACCTACTTCAGAAGGCCTTATCCCTGAAGCCAGCGTCGAACGTCTGGCTGCTATGGGTGAATGGATGGCAAAGAACAGCGAAAGTATTTATGGCACAACGGCCAGTCCATTTGAGAAACTTCCCTGGGGCAGGTGCACAGCCAAGCCTGGAAAGTTATATTTACACGTCTTCGATTGGCCAAAAGATGGCGAATTGAAGGTCCCAATGCCCAGAAACGATGTCCAAATGGCTTATCTGCTTGCTCACAAGAATCGTGCTGAATTGCTGCTGGATAGTGACGACAGCGGCAATCTCGTCGTTACAGTACCCCGTAAGGCGCCTGATGTGATTGATACTGTCGTTCTGTTGGAAATGGAGGCTGAAGCGATTGTTATTCCACAGGCAGAAGACGGCTCGATTGTTCTTAAGGCCAGTGATGCAGTTGTACGTGGAACAAATGCGCGGTACGAGTCGGGCGGCGGCAAGGACAATATCGGTTACTGGACGAACCCCGACGACTATGTCATCTGGCGCTTTAAAGTAAACAAAACAGAGACTTTCAATGTTGCGGTGACATTAGCCTGTGCAACAGGCTCGGGCGGCAGTGAGTACGTTCTGGCGGTCGGTGGTCAAGAGCTTGCAGGCACAGTCAAAGACACCGGTGACTGGACCAGTTTTGTCACAGAAAAACTTGGAACGGTGAAAATCACCAAACCCGGCACATATAACCTTTCCCTTAAACCCAAAAGTATGCCTCGCGGCGCGGTGATGAACTTGAAGTCAGTAACGCTGGTCCCAATCAAGAAATAAAAAAATTAATCAGGCAATATGTACTGTAAATGAGTAGTTAAAAAAAGTGGAACCCAAGTGGAAAAGGAGTGAGTTATGAAACTTAGACCTTTGGACGATAGAGTTGTAATAAAACAATTAGATGCAGAAGAGAAAACCACAGGCGGCATCATTCTGCCCGACACCGCAAAAGAAAAACCACAAATCGGTACAATCATAGCCACCGGGCCGGGCAAAATACTCGATGATGGCAAGCGAGGCAAAATGTCTGTAAAGAAGAACGATGAAGTCATCTACGGTAAATATATGGGAAGCGAAATTGAAATCGACAGAGAAAAATATGTGATTCTGCGAGAAAGTGATATCCTCGGGATTATTGAAAGGTAATTCAGGAAGGCAAACAAAAAACACCTTTAAGATTTTATATAAGGATTTTGTAGGGGTAAAAAAATGGCAAAACAAATGATGTTTGATGATATAGCACGAAGAGAGCTTAAAGACGGCCTGTCACAACTTGCCAATGCTGTTAAGGTCACTCTCGGACCGACCGGCAAGAATGTCATACTGCAGAAAAGCTGGGGTTCTCCGAAAGTTACAAAGGATGGTGTCACGGTCAGCAAGGAAATCGAGCTGCCCGAACCATTCAAAAACATGGGCGCAAAGATGGTCAACCAGGTCGCCAGCAAAACCTCCGATGTTGTCGGCGATGGAACAACCACTTCAACGGTCCTGGCAGAAGCAATTTACATCGAGGGCCTCAAGCACGTAACAGCAGGTGCAAATCCAATGGCCATCCAGCGGGGAATCAGCAGGGCCTCCGAGATTGTCACCAAATTCATCCAATCGGTCAGCGTACCTGTAAAAGGCCACAGCGATATTGCAAAAGTGGCAACCATCAGCGCAAACAACGACCCGCAGGTCGGTGAAATTTTGGCTGACGCAATTGATAAGGTCGGCAGGGAAGGTGTTATCGAGGTCGAAGAAGGCAAAGGAATGGAAAACGAGCTGAGTTTCGTTGAAGGCATGCAGTTCGACAAGGGCTATATATCCCCGTACTTTATGACGAACGCCGACACACTCGAAGCCGTCCTTGAAGATGCCTACATCCTGCTGCAGGAAAAGAAAATATCCAATGTTCGCGAGCTTGTTCCACTACTGGAAAAAATCGCTCAGATGGCAAAGCCGCTATTGATTATTGCCGAAGACGTGGAAGGCGAGGCATTGGCAGCGCTGGTTATTAACCGCCTGCAGGGTGTCCTAAGAGTCTGTGCCGTCAAAGCCCCCGGCTTCGGCGACCGCAGAAAAGCAATGCTGGCCGATATCGGTATCTCAACTGGAGGCCAGGTAATCACTGAAGATTTAGGTATTAAACTCGAAAGTATTGATCTTTCACAATTGGGCCGGGCCAAGAAAATCGTCGTCGGAAAGGACACAACCACAATTATCGAAGGGGCCGGCAAAAAGAAAGACATCACTGCCCGCTGCGACCAAATCCGCAATCAGATTGAAAAGACAACCAGTGACTACGACCGTGAAAAGCTGCAGGAGAGGCTCGCAAAACTGACCGGCGGAGTTGCCGTCATCAAAGCCGGCGCCGCAACCGAAACTGAGATGAAGGAACGCAAAGACCTGCTCGAAGATGCACTCCACGCCACAAGAGCGGCGACTGAAGAAGGTGTAATCGCGGGAGGTGGTGTTACGTTCTTACGTGCAATCAGCCAGGTAGAAAAAGCCAAAGCAAATGCCAAAGGTGATGAGAAAATCGGCTTTGACATTGTATGCAACGCCCTTAAAACACCAACAACCCAGATTGCAGATAACTCCGGCAGCGATGGCGATGTGGTCGTCGCTCAACTTCTCGAAAAAACGAAGAAGGACAAGAATGTCGGCTACAACGCCAACACAGGCCAGTTTGTCGATATGTTCAAAGCCGGAATTATCGACCCGGCAAAAGTCGCCAGAACCGCATTGGAAACGGCCGCCTCAATAGCAGCCCTGATGTTAACCACTAACGTATTGGTAACAGACTTAAAAGATAAAGACGAAGAGCCAATACCGGGCTCTGTAAGATAAAATTCGTCGTGCGTATCGCGTGATGCGTATTGCGTAAAGAAAAAAGAATATATGCCTGGAAAAATAAAAACATACAGGGATTTGGATATTTGGAAAACGGGTATAGAACTGGTTAAAGATATATATAGATTGACAGAGAAATTTCCAAAACAGGAGATGTATGGTTTAGTCAGCCGGATGAGACGCGCAGCAATTTCTATACCTTCAAATGTGGCAGAAGGCTTTAGGAGACATCACAATAGAGAATATATACAATTTATGTACATGTCATTAGGAAGTTGTGCGGAACTGGAAACGCAAGTAACAATAGCAAAAGAGTTGAAGTATCTACAAAAAGAGACAGAAGCCATATTGCTTGAAAGTCTGGACCACATCTGTAGAATGATATCAAACCTGCTTAAGAAACTTTAGCAGGAAACGCGATACGCAATACGCACGACGCAATACGAAATTATGGCCAAGCGGGATTATTATGAAGTTCTGGGGGTGACTAAAAACGCCTCCGAAGCTGATATTAAACGCGCATATCGGCGCATGGCGATGAAGTATCATCCGGATAAAAATCCGGATGATAAACAGGCCGAGGAAAAGTTCAAAGAATGCGCCGAAGCTTACGAAGTCCTCAGCGATCCAGAAAAGCGTAAGCGGTACGACCAGTTCGGTCACGAAGGTCTTCGCGGGATAGGCATGCGTGATTACGCACATATGAACTGGCAGGACATCGGCAGCATCTTCGAGGACATATTTACCGGTATTGGTGGATTCGGTGATCTATTCGGGATGGGTGGGAGAAGAAGCAGACGGACCGGTCCGGCGCGGGGCTATGACCTTGAGACCTCCGTTGATCTGACATTAAATGATGTTGCTAAAGGCACAAACAAGACCATAGAGTTCACTCGTCAGGATTTATGTCCTGAATGCACCGGCAGCGGCAGCGCAAAAGGAACTAAGCCCGGCAAGTGTCCGAGCTGTGGCGGTAGCGGCCAGGTCGCAAGACGAGGCGGCTTTTTTCAGATGGTCTCGACCTGTCCGCAATGCAAAGGCGGCGGACAAATAATTACTAATCCCTGCAAAAAATGTAAAGGTACTGGCAGAGTTCCCAAAAAGAGGGTCGTCGATATCAAAATCCCCCCGGGCGTTCACGAAGGACAGGGTGTAAGAGTTGCTAACGAAGGTGAGCCCGGGCAAAGTGGTGGCCCAAGAGGTGACTTGTACTGCTACGTCAGAATAAAACCACATGAATTCCTGCAGCGCGACGGAAATAACCTGATTGCTACTGTCCCCATAAGCTTCACGCAGGCTGCTCTGGGTACAACGATCGATGTGCCGAGCCTTGACGGTGCAAGGGGCCTTAAAATCCCGCCGGGCACACAGTATGGAAGTGTCTTTCGAATCAAGGGCCAGGGCCTGCCGGATATTAGAACCGGCAGAACCGGCGACGAGCTTGTGCAAATCGCTATCGAAACGCCAAAAAAATTAAATGCAAAACAACAGGAGTTGCTGAGAGAGTTCGCAAAAACAGAGAACAAAACTGTTTCTCCACAGTCAACACGTTTTTTCGAGAAACTAAAAAAATACTTTGGTAACAACCAATGAAAAAGAATAAATCCGAAATTCCAAGACAACAAAAACAACCTAAGGCAGCCAAGGATGAGCTGGAAGAACTCCGCTGCAGAATAGACAATTTGCAAAAGGAAAAGGATGAGCTTTTTGCGAAGCTACAGCGTGTCAGCGCCGACTACGACAATTTGCAGAAACGCACGGCCAAACAAATCACCGAGTCAATTAGCTATGAAAAGGAGAAAATCATAAAAGCCATTCTGCCGGCTTTGGACAATTTCGAACATACCCTCCAAAATGCAAGCTCGGTCGAAACGGTCGACGTCTTTCTTAAAGGGACCCAAATCATCTATGATCAAATGTTGGACATCCTAAAGTCACTCAACGTAGAGCAGATAAAGGCGCTTGGCGAAATATTCGACCCGGTTATGCACGAAGCAGTGATGCAAAAAACCGAGCCCGAACAGGAAGAAAATGTTGTGCTCGAAGAATTTCAGAAAGGATATAAACTCAACGGCCGGGTCATTCGACCGAGCAAAGTAATTGTCAACAAACTGAAATCAAATAAATCCGACACACAAGAAAAGGCCACAGAGAACGCAATCGACGAATATGCAATTGGCGACCCGGAGTAGCTGATATGCCGACTTATGAGTATATATGTGAAAATTGTGAATGCAAGTTTGAGCGGTTCCAGTCAATAAAGGCCAGGCCCCTGCGAAAATGCCCGGACTGTGGAAAGTCAACCCTGAAACGGCTTGTAGGAACCGGCTCAGGAATAATCTTCAAAGGCCCCGGATTCTACCAAACAGATTATAGGACCGAAAGCTATAAGGAAGGTGAAAAAAGCGAGAAAAAAGCCGTCGATACCGGCACTTCCAAAGACAAATCCAAGGAAAAAACCGACGATTCAAAATCCACCAAAAAAACTAAACCAGACTCTAAAGACAAAAAGAAAACCGCCTGATACTAAGCCGCTAATTTCTTGAATTTCACAACTGCTGCAACAGTTTCAACTATAAACCCCGCCAGACAGAATATTAAACCGACGCCCAATTTGTCATTGACCTGCACGAGTAGGCTAACCACCAAAGCTATGCCTATAAGGTTTAAGAAAATCTGCATCATAGAGATTTTATAAAGGAAATTCTTCGGCGTAATAAATATAGGTATCACAGATGCAATACCAATAATCAGAACCGCCCAACCGATTGCCCCTACGTTAGAACCTGACTGATATATATGACGCTGAATGTATACCCACGGCAGAAAAAAGCCAAGAACCACTAAGGCTGTACCCATTAGCATTATCATATCAACTCTGCCGAATTTCTCTTCACCTCTCAGTGCGCTTGTTCTGCCCATGGCATCAAGAAGCTCTGTCCCTTCTTCGGTA